>JABDLZ010000282.1 GCA_013001705.1 Flavobacteriales bacterium | reverse complement strand
ATTGGATATCGCCCGTTTGGATTCGCAGATCGCTCAAGGTCTAGATGTCCTCTCTGTTCGCGCATTCTATCTCTGCGGTCCCAGTGAGATGATATTCTCTATGAAGGAACATCTGGAACAGAAGGGTGTATCTACCGAGCGTATCCGTTTCGAGCTCTTCTCGGCTCCTGCTCCAGGAGCTGACGATTCAGAGCAAAAGGCCGAGGTGCCTTCCAGTGATGGATTGGTCAATACCTACATCTTGGATGGTGAGCGATTCGAAGTGGAAGTGAAGGATCCGGACATGACCATCTTGGACATCGGTCTGGATCACGGTATAGATCTACCCTTTGCTTGCCAAGGTGGGGTCTGCTGCACGTGCCGAGCGCAGGTGCTAGAAGGGGAAGTAGATATGCGCCAAAATTTCTCACTCAGCTCCAGTGAGGTCGAGGAGGGATTCGTTCTCACTTGCCAGAGCTATCCCAAAGGCGGTTCCGCCACGCTCGATTACGATGCTTGACTTCGATGAACTGTCAATAAGCAGCGATTGATTGTTGACATCTTTCTGTAGAACCTGTATTTTTGACGATGAATCTGCAGGGTAAAGATTCACGTTATGAGTACACGAGAATATTCATCCCTGTCATATGAAGAGAAGAGGGAACTATTGCGTATGAATGGCAGTTTCGTAGCTGAGCATACGAATAGTAAGAAAGGAAAAAGGACCATATATGCACTATATGGATTCTTTGTGGAATTGAACTACGACCTGAGTAATCAGGAAAGATATATACGGGTATACGACAACTATTTCAAAACCGATACCCAGGTAGAAGGGATACGAATAAGTCTGAACTAGTGTTTTTTAGTGTTTAGTTAGATCGAAGGGCTTCACCAAAGGGTTGAAGTCCTTTGATTTTTTAGGGCCATATCCATTCCCTTATTCGTACCGATCGCTACGGCTTCGATCGATCTGCCGCTTGGCCTCCTTTTTCTTCAAGTCCTCACGCTTATCCTGCAATTTCTTTCCTGTGGCCAGCGCGATCTCCAATTTGGCAAATCCACTCTTACTGATGAAGAGCGTCAAGGGGATGCACGTATTCCCCACATCACGCAGTTTGCGTTTGATCTTTCCCAGTTCATTGGCAGTAAGCAGCAGTTTTCGGACACGAGTGGGTTCGTGATTGGCATAGCCTCCGTGACTGTAAGGCTCGATATACATATTGAGAACATGCAATTCTCCTTTGATGAAATTGCAATATGCCTCCGTGATACGCGCCTTGTGATTACGAATGGATTTGATCTCGGTCCCGGTCAATTGTATACCAGCAATCCACTTGTCTTCCAAGAAATACTGATACGCTGCTTTCTTGTTCTTCGCTATGACGGTTCCTTCCTCGATCATGGGAGCTGCAAAGAAAGGTCAATTCGGCTCATCCGAGTCCTACATCCAGAAGCATCATCACGATGAAGCCACCGATGAAACCCAGAGTAGCGATGTCGGTATAGGCATCCCGTTGGGTCTCAGGTACTACCTCTTCAATGACCACGTATATCATCGCACCTGCAGCAAAGGCGAGTGCATAGGGAAGGATGGGCATCATCTGCATGACCAGCAGTGCACCCAGCACCCCGGCTACGGGTTCTACAATGGCCGATAACTGACCGTACCAGAAACTGCGGAATCTCGAAACACCCTGTCTGCGCAGAGGCATGGAGACTGCTATTCCTTCTGGGAAATTCTGAATCCCGATACCCAGGGCCAAGGCCACTGCTCCACCGATGGTTGCTTCAGGAATGCCCGCAGCCACCCCTCCGAAGAGCACTCCTACGGCCAGCCCTTCTGGAATGTTGTGCAAGGTGATGGCGAGAATGAGTAGAGTAGTCCCTTTCCAATCGGTGTCCGGTCCTTCTGCTTCATCCTTGGTGAAGTTGATGTGGAGGTGCGGTACGAATTTGTCCAGCGCAAATAGGAAGAGTGCTCCCATCCCAAAGCCGATCACAGCGGGCATGGCCTTGACGAATCCTTCACCAGGGCTCATCTCGATGGCAGGAGAGAGCAGGGACCAATAACTGGCCGCCACCATGACCCCACCGGTGAATCCGAGCATTCCATCTAAGACGCTTCGCTTCATGGTCTTGAAGAAAAAGACCAGTGACGCACCCAGGCCCGTCAATCCCCACGTAAAGAGTGTAGCGAGCAAGGCAGCGAGTATAGGGTCTATGCTTTCAAAATAATCGAGAACGGGCTGCATGGGATATTAAAAAGTTAGGCAAAGCTAATCTTTTGCCGTGCTGATTCAGTCTATTTTCGGGATCTAAAATTCAAACATGAAGAATGTCATCATCACCGGAGCGAGTAGCGGAATTGGGCAGGCATTGGCCCATGCACTGGATAATGGAGCATATCGCTTGGTCCTCTCAGGGCGAAACAAGGAGCGCTTACAGACCTTGACTGATTCGCTTTCATGTGAACATCTTGTCCATATAGGAGATGTGAGGGAATACGATGATTGCCAAGAACTGGTCAATAGTTGTCTCAACGAATTCGGTGGGGTGGATGTGCTGATCAACAATGCGGGACTGGGTCACTTCGATCCTTTGCATCAAGGAAAGATCGAAGAATGGCACCGCATGGTAGATGTGAATGTGAAAGGTGTTCTGAACTGCTTGCACAGTGCCATGCCTTCATTGATAGAACAGCGCGGACATGTGATCAATATCGGGAGTATCGCGTCCCATCATGTCTTTCCCAACTCAGGGGTCTACTGCGCTACCAAACATGCACTCTTCGGTATCTCAGAGAGCATACGTGTAGAATTGAATGGCCGCGTGAAAGTCACGACCATCAGCCCGGGTGCGGTCGATACTGATTTCATCAACAAGACCACCAATGAAGAGATTCACGGGAATATGAAGGACTATTTCGCATCTGCCATGCGACCCAAGAGCATAGCCGTACAGATCAAGCATGCGATAGAATCTCCTGAGGATTCGGTGGTCAATGAGATCATTGTGCGACCTTTCCGTTCGCACCGGAGGCCGGCATAGGACTGATATAAAATATGATCGGAGCGATACTCTTTTATCTATTGATGATTCTGCTTTATCTGCAGGCCCATGGATTCTTTTGGCCTAAAGACAAAAAAGATGAATATAAAGAGTGGAGTAGGAAGTATAAGAAGATGATGGTCCGGAGTGTCTACCTCTTTACTATTGCCTATACTATGCTGAAGTTCGTTTTATAACCGAACGGAGTCAATCATTGATCAACTACACACCCCTGTCAAATCACTTTGTGCTTTTCCTTTCCCCTCTCGAGAGGGGAATGTGCTGGCCAATGGGTGGAAGGGGTGTGTGAAGGGTCTACTTCCGTCCAATTGAATCGAATCTTGAAGAATGATTGAACCCGAAGCTGTTATTCAGAATTTGAAGATCTTCTCCAAGTCAGCACATGGTCCATCCCGATCACACTGTCGCTCCGGATGATGAGCTGTTCTCCTTCGATCTGGAACTTTCGCTGAAGCTTGCGACCTTTCCAATCGGGATGCTTACAGCCCTCTATCACATGGGTGACGATGCCCGTTTCATTATCCAAAGCGTAGGTGCCATAATAGGAGAAATAGGTCTGGTAGGCTTTCAAGATCGTCAGACTATCTAAGGTGGAGTAATCATCGGTCCCTAGTTCAGGTCGGTCATCACCTTCCAGTTGCATGGACATGCTTCCATCCTCCAAGTAGATCAATTGACCGGTGGCCTTTTGGCCATACGGATATACTACTTCGCCATGCTCGGTGATCCCTTTCCATTCGATCAATGAATAGCTTCCGGCCAAAGGGTTGGTCTCCTGCTCGTTCTGACAAGCAACTGCTAAGGCAATGAATAGTACGAGATATAGGGATCTCATTTCTCGGCAACGATACTGAAACAATAGGGCAAGTTATGGCCAAACCGCTCGATGACATAACGTCCTTCTCCTGCAGGGATCATCCCTCGGAAACAGGGATACGGTGAGAAGTCATACTCCTGGAAATGGGCTATTCGAAGTCCCTGCTCGAGCAGGGCTGATAGAATCTCTCCGAAGGGGTGGTTCCACACGACATAGGGGATATCCTCCGAGTCTTTCTGAGCATAGCTGCTGATCTGGCTCTGGATAGGGGATACGTTGAAATAGGAATAGACCATCTTCTCCATGTCATCATCAAAGAGGTCCAGTACCGGATGGAATTCCACAAAGACCAATCGGCCACTCACTTTCAAGCGTTGATGGATGAGTCGAGCCCAAGGCTTCAGGTCAGGTAACCAAGGGATGGTGCCGTAGCTCGCGAAGACCATATCGAATTGGCGCCCATCGAGCAAGCTTTGAGCCAGTACATCGCTGCAGATGAATTCCACGTGCACACCCATCTGCTCGGCCAATACCTCTGCTTGAGCAATGGCATCGGGAGATAGATCCACAGCGGTGACCTGGGCTCCCATTTTGGCCAATGAGATGGAATCTTGACCAAAATGACATTGCAGGTGTAGGACGGTCTTGCCTTCTAAGTCACCTAGCAATGGGAGTTCGATCTCCTTCAAAGAGGTCTTGCCCGCCAAAAAAGAGGGCATATCATAGAAGTCAGAATCGATGTGGATGGCCGTGCGTCTATTCCATCCTTCGCGGTTGATATCCAGATGGTCCATCAGGATTCGACTTGGTTGATCTGCTCCAGTAGTGGGCCTTCGATCGCTACTACACTTGGGAGTGGGATCGAGTCGCCACCATCGGGCCAGTGGCTGGTAAGCTTTTCCAAGCTCACTGATGTCTCACCGGGATGTTGTACACTCAGAAAGAGCGTCTTGCCATCCGGGGAGAAGAAGGGTCCTGTCAGCTCAGCGTCATTGGGTGCACTGGCCATCTGGATCACTTCTCCTTCTTGCGGACCACTGCGAGGTACCATGAAGAGACCGTTATTTCCAAAGGGTTCATAGACGCCATAGTTCATAGCACTTCCAGAGACATCCACTGTGAACCACAGATTCCCTGCTTGATCGAATGCCAGATTATCCGGACAGCTGAAGCCTGTTTCTTCACCACCGGTCAAGAACATTTCCGACTCGAATTCCAGCGCATCGTACCGGCCATCCTTCTCCATGAACTTCATGATCTGTCCGTGAAAGTTCTTCTTGGGTTTGTTATTCGTACAAGCTACCAAAACATGTCCGGTCACTGGATCGATCTCTATATCCTCAGGACGATCCAGTGGGGTTGCGCCCAAAAGTTTGGAGGCTTCGCGGCAATAGATGAGCACCTCGGTCTGGTCGGTGAAATTCTTCTTGAGCACCGCCTGCTCTTCGATATCCAATGAGAGCCAAGCGCCTTTTTCCAAATCGGCCACATAGAGGGTGCCTTCCTTCAGACTCCCAGGTACTGAGGATATGAACTTGTACAGATGTTCATCGTTCTTGTCATCACCCGAGTAGACCACGACCCGCCCATCTTCTAACTCTATGATGGTTGCACACTCGTGCGAGAATCGACCGAGGGCCACATGTTTCTGAGCATCTCCGGTCTGTGGATCCACCTCTACTACCCAGCCGTAATGTTCCGGGCGGTTATCATAGAAACTATTCCATCCGTAAGTTCCTCGTCCCTCATCGATCTGTGCACTCCCGCGCATACATTCTCCGTAGCACTGATGATAGTTCTCTTCGCAGGTGAGAATAGTCCTCCATGGGGTCACACCTCCCGAGCAATTCTGGAATGTGCCCATGGCCTCTTTCTTCCCAGCGATAGGATGGGGCCAATTGAAAGGAATGATCGTATGGCCGGTCAGCCGCATGTTCTTCTCACTTTGAATTGGATTCCATCGACCATCCTCCTTTCGCATCTCTACAAAGCTTCCGCCTACAGAATACATCTCCTTATCGACCTCTTCCTTGGTCTTCTCTCCACCAGTATGTCCAGAGACGAAGAGCGGATTGGGATATTCATGATTGACCCAAAGCAAACCTTCATCCGGTCCCTCGGGGATGAAGGCCGTGTAGTCGCAATTGAATCCAAAGGTGTCCTTCTCGCTGATAGCATCACCAAAGCGGAGTAGCGTTCGGCTTTGGAGTCCTTCTGCCAAGACGAGGTCATCGACCGTACTCGGCTTGATACCTTGTATGGTCTTTTGGATGAGTTCTTGCACCTGGTCCTGAGGCGCTTGACAAGCTTGAATGAATGGAGGGAGTAGGGCTGTGCTCACTGCACCTTTGCCCAAGAATGAGATGAAGGATCTTCTTTTCATTGTGTAGGATCTACTCTTCAGACAGAAGGTGGAAAGATACGCTTACCTTGGCCTTGATCTCCAATTGACCAAGAGCGATACCGTCCTCATCGTCCACTGCTACCATCGCATCACCACCGGCTACATTGGCATAGGCGTTCTGCTGTGGCCACCTCTGCTGGAAATCCACTTCTTCTATATGATAGGCAAGACCGATGGACTGACCCAGTTCACTCGCCAGTGCTTGAGCTTTCTCCTGTGCTGCTAATATGGCCTTGGATCGAGCCTCGTCCATGAGGGAGCGATGTGAGGTAGTGCGGAATACAGGTGCATTCAGATTGCTGATCTTCATAGAAAGCAGACCGATCATCACCTCTTCATAGTCATCCATGTCCTTGAGACATACCGAGATGCTCTGTGAGGCAGCATAATATTTGGTCTCCTCACGCTGACGATGATCGCGGTACCGTATGCCTATGTTCAGATACTGGGTCTGGATATGTTCGGGTGCAATTCCCTTCTTTTTTAGGAAGGCAATGGTCTCGGCCGTGATCTGGGCATTCTTGTTACGAGCATCTAGAAGATCATCGCCTTCAGTCTGTACAGAGTAAGTGAATAGTACTTCATCGGGTTCTGTGTAGACTGTAGAGGTGCCTTGCGTTGTGATAAGAGGTCTGGTATGATGATCTTGAGCATAGATGTTCGTGCTGATGATCAGGGCAATGATGAGTGTTATCTGTTTCATGGTGCAATATAATTTAGTGCATGGTCTACTATAACCGTGCCTGATCCTATCTGGTCTGACAATAGTAAATTCACCGTAGAAGATGAATGCAAGAATTGATGAACAGAGCTTCAAATATCTCCGGAAGCTCGCCAAGAACAACGACCGGGATTGGTTCAAAGCACACCGAGAAGAATATGAGCAGGCAAGGGAGAACGTAGCCTTGTTTGCCGATGAGATGATCCATCGATTGAACAGGCATGATCTCATCGAGACGGTATCGGGAAAGAAGAGTATGTACCGCATCCATCGGGATGTGCGCTTCTCCAAAGACAAGACACCGTATAATCGCTGGTTCAGTGGATATTTCCGTAGGGCGACCTCTGCGCTGCGAGGAGGCTATTACTATCGCTTGGAGCCGGGAGGCCGATCCCTCATCGGAGGAGGATTCTGGGGGCCGAATAAGGAGGATCTGCTTTTGATCCGTCAGCAGATAGAGATGGATGATGAGCCCTTACGAAAAGTGCTGAAGAGCAGTTCCTTCAAAAAGCTTTTTGGAGAACTCAAAGGAGAACAATTGAAGACCGCTCCCAAGGGCTTCAGCAAGGAGCACCCGCAGATCGACCTGCTTCGCTACAAGCAATTCCTTGTCGTGCGGGAATTCTCAGATAAAGAAGTCTTGGCACCCGATTTCATTCAAGAAGCCCATCGCACCTTCAAAGGCATGCGTCCTTTATTTGACGTCATGTCCATGTATCTCACCACCGACCTCAATGGAGAATCCACGCTATGAGAATCGACACATACATACACCTATTCATTCTCAGTCTTTGCATTGCCTGCAGCCCATCTGATCCTGAAAGCCAAACGGGAGAGTTAAATGAACAGAAGGAATGGGCCATAGCCATCCATGGTGGGAGTGGGGTGATGGAGCGTTCCCGGTTCGCGGATGAGGAGGTAGAACTGTATCTCAGAAGTTTGGACAATGCCTTGCGCACTGGCGAGAGGCTGCTACAAGAAGGCGCATCGGCTTTGGATGTAGTGCAAGTCGTTCTCATGCGAATGGAAGATGACTCTTTGTTCAACGCAGGCAAGGGAGCTGTACTCACGGCAGATGGTCATGCAGAATTGGATGCCTCCATCATGGACGGTCTCACCCGTAATTGTGGAGCGGTGACCGGTCTGCGTACGATCAAGAATCCGATCCTAGCAGCCCGACTGGTCATGGATAGTTCGAAACATGTATTCCTATCTAGAGATGGGGCAGAGGAATTTGCGATGCACCATCGATTAGAAGAGGTGGACCCTGGATACTTCGAGACCAAGAGGCGCAAGGACTATTATCTGCGGAAGAAATCGGAGGAAGTATCTCAATTCCTAGAAGAGAAAGCTTGGAGCAAATTCGGCACGGTGGGCTGTGTGGTTCTGGACCGCGAAGGAAACCTTGCAGCAGGAACCTCTACCGGAGGGATGAGTATGAAACGCTATGGACGTATCGGTGATAGTCCGATGATAGGAGCGGGGACCTATGCTGATAACACTACGTGTGCAGTCAGTTGCACGGGATGGGGGGAGTACTTCATTCGAGCTGCCGTAGCACATGATGTACATGCGCGTATGGCCCATGGGGGAGATGATCTCGCGACTGCCGCTTCTGAAGTGATCCAAAAGGTCATCCCAGAGCTGGGAGGAAATGGTGGATTGATCGCGGTGGATAAGAC
>JABDLZ010000281.1 GCA_013001705.1 Flavobacteriales bacterium | reverse complement strand
TCATCAAAGTGCCTGAGGAATTGCTCAGTTCTCAAGACAAGAAGAAAGGTCACAGCCCACTGATGTATTTCCCTTCAGATGGAAGTAAGCAGATCATCGTTTCAAGCTATGGCAAAGGAGAACATCTGGACCTCTATTATGTAAATCGAACATCGAGCGTTGGATACACCGAACCAGTGAAATTGCCCGGGGTGGTCAACAGTCCATTCGATGAGGACTTCCCCTTTCTCCATGCCGATGGCCGCACACTGTATTTCTCCTCCAAAGGCCACAATAGCATGGGAGGCTATGACATCTTCCAAGCAGAACGCAATCTCTCGACCGGAGTATTCGAAAATCCGGTCAATTTGGATTTCGCTATAAGCTCTCCAGATGATGATATCTTCTATGTGGTCGATCAAGACACACGCTTGGCTCATTTCGCCTCCACAAGGAATAGCGAGGAAGGTCGTCTGCATGTCTACCAAGTGGCAGTACGTGCGGCACCTTTGGAATTGGCTATCGTAAAGGGCACGCTTGACAACAGTTCAGGAGGAAGTCGTAAGGCGCAGATCAAGGTGATCGATGCCAGTACCAATGAAGAATTAGGAGCCTATCGCACCGATGCGAATGGCAACTATCTCATCGATCTCCCCGGGGCAGGGAAGTACAAGTTCTTCATCGATGTGGAAGACAGTCAGATCACCCATACCGGGCTGGTCGATGTACCCTCCTTTGGCAAGATGCGAGCCTTTGAACAGGATATGGAACTTGTGGACGTCTCCAATCAGGAGAAACTCGTCATCAAGAACAATTTCGATACAGAACCTACTGAGGATGTCATGGTGCTTGCTCAGGAGATTCTCAAGAACAAAGCAGAACTCGAGGTCAATTACGATGAGGAGTCCCTCGCAGAGGCTGAGAGTGCCCCCTTGAGTCCCCAAGATATGGCCATTCAGGCTGGTTTCTCTCAGGATACTCCCATGGAGACCATATTGGAAACCGCCTATGCCCAAGCGGCCGCAGTTTCTGAGCAGGTCATGCTGGAAAGTGAAGAACGAGACCAGGCCTATGGACGGGCGCAGGCCAAACTCACTCAGGCCGAGGCACTCACCCAAGAGGCCAATACACTCTACACAGAATTACAATCCACCCAAGAGCAAGGAGCGCGCGATCGACTCTTGGTAGCCACTTCTCTGAAGAGGCTGGAGGCAGAGAAACTTACCCGGGAGGCAGAAGTGGCACTCTCCCTCGCCCAGCAGATGGATATCATGGTCAAGGAGAACGAATCGACCAAATCCAGACTCATCCAACGGAACGATGCCATAGAACTGGCACTTCAAGAAGGGAAGGGTCAAGAGGCCGTAGAACTCCTCAAGGACGTGAAACGATCTGAGGATAAAGGCTCTGGAATGGTAGATGCTCTGGAGACCAGCACCAAATCATCGCTGGAGCTCAATCGGGAGTCTCAGCAGACCCTGAGCCGTCTCGAGCGTATACAAGAAGATAGGAACCGGGTACAAACGACCATCCTGACCAAGGAGAATACACTAGCACGTACCAAGAAGCAGAAGGAGAAAAAAGCCATAGAGGCGGAACTGACTGCACTCAGGAGCGAGCTGAGCGATCTGGAGGCGCAAGTAGAACGTAAGTCCAGCGAATTGGAGGAAATGCAGGTCAGCTCTGATATCGCTACATCTTCAGCAGAGCTTCTGGAGCAGATGAGATTGGGAGAGGATCCCGATATGCTCTCTGTACAGAAAGTTGAAACGACTTCTGAAGGACTGGAGACGACCACCGCGGGCATAGTGTCGGTCAAGCAATCACAAGAAGAGATCATTCTCAAGGATCAGGAGATCGCCATGATCCTAGCTCGCAGTCCGGAGATATTGAGTGGATATAGACCAGAGCAACAAGTACTCATGTCGCGATTCACTGAAATGGACTTTGCAGATGTTGAACTTCCAGTAGGATCTATGGATACGTCCGATTCCGATATGGCTGATGAAGAGTTGGAGTCGGCATCCACATCTGAATCCGGATCGGTGTCCAATGAGGAGGTCGATGTACAAGAGCAGTCTACTCAAGAGGTGAATACGCTCACTGGACAAGAGTCGGACCCTGGATCAGAAGAGGAATTGGCGAGCGCTCCATCAGGAATGACTTCATCCATGAACACTGATGAATTGCTCCTGGAAATACGTGCCGATTACCC
This sequence comes from Flavobacteriales bacterium, assembly GCA_013001705.1. Lineage (NCBI taxonomy): Bacteria > Pseudomonadati > Bacteroidota > Flavobacteriia > Flavobacteriales > Flavobacteriales bacterium. The sequence goes on along the minus strand of JABDLZ010000281.1, from coordinate 2,481 downwards.
ATCGGCCCGTGCAGATATCGATTCCAGTGACATGGACCCGGTGGAAAAGGCTCAAGCCAAGATCGACCTCAATCGCGCTGCCATACAGTATGTGGAGCAAGAGATCCTACTTACCCGCTACAGCCCGGGCTATGCGGAGGATGAAGCCAAGCAAGAAAAGGTGACCCGAATGCGGGAACTGGTAGATGACTTGAAGACCGATATGCTCTTCATCGCCAAGGAAAGCGAGGTGCCTGATGAGGAACTGCCTGCAGTGGCAAGTAGAGGAGGAGATGCACTCAACATACTCCAGCGTGTAAGTGCCGATGAGGGACTCAGTGAAAAGGTGGAAGCGCATTACGCGGCCTTGGCCGAGATCAATAGCGAGGAGTCCTCTACGGATATCGTACAACTGAGCTCTAGGGCCAAGCAACATGTGGAGTTCATCCAAGAACTATATGAAGAGAGAGAAGGGATGCAGAGCGATGAGAGCATCGATCCAGAGGTCCGTACTGCATTGGAAGAATTCATCCAATTGAAGGAAGAAGAACTCGAACGTGACGTGGACCTATGGCAAGAAGCGACCGATGTGGAGTTCTCAGAGGCGGAAAAGACCATCGCTACACATAGTTCTACCTATCTAGCTGAACGCAGTCTCGCTCAAGCTCAAGGTGCTCAAGCGGCTATTAATGCATTGAACTACAAGAAGGCACAAGACCTACTGGCAGAGGTCGATGAGGGCGATCAAGCACGATGGACCAGTGAGGAGATCCAGCAACTCGAGGAAGTATCCACTTCAGAGTATGTGGCAGATGTGGCGAGCGAGGAGGAAGATGCGCAAGAGACCAGTTCTGCTCCGGTGAGAGCTGAAACAGTCAAGTCGCTGATCGCTAGTCCCTTCGATCTGAAGTTCTTGGGAGAGAACGAGAAATGGAGCAAAGAGCTCTTCGACAATCGCAGGTCCAGGAAGGAGAGCATGGCCCTGCAAGAGGTCATGGCCAACGTGCAGTGGGACGAACTGACTAGCGAAGAAGTCATGGAGAACGAGGTCGAGATAGCCGATGTACTCCAATCACCCATAGAGGAAGAACTCCTCTGGAAAGAGAAGGTCCTGCAGATAGCAAATAGGAAAGGGACCGGTTTCGTTGAAGTGGCCGATGTCATGGCCGAAGCTTATACATTGGACCAAACAGCCTCCGAATACCGCAAGAAAGCGGCAGAAGCGACCGTGCTTTCCGAGAAACACGATTTCACCAACAAGGCCTTGCTACTCGGTCTGAGCTCCCTCAACAAGATGGAAGAAGCCATCGCACTGGAAGTGCATCTCTCGAAAGCGAAGCCCATCGAAGAATTCCAATTCCAAGAAGCCCTGGTCATCGATCAGGCCATGTTCACAGAAGGAGATATCGTGGCTGTTGAACAAGAAGCTGACAGCACGTCTACACTGGCCGATATCGCATCGGAGGGGGAAAGGCCTGCTGAGGGTTCCGTTCAAGAGGAAGAAGATGCTTTGACGGAGGATAGCTCCGATACCCTGAGTGATGAGACTGCAGAGTCCGCCACGAATGATACTACGGATGAGAGTCAGATCCTTGATGATCCCGAATTGGCCAATGCCCCATCCATATCGGCTTCAGAGGACATCGATGGCATCGAGCGTATCAGTAGTTCCATAGCCGTGCAGCGCTATCCAGAGCTAAGCGCCCAACTCACCGATCAGAAGATACGTCCGGTATTGGACCTTCAAGCAGAGATGTTGACCAGAGAGGCCATGGTGGAGAACTATGGATTCGAATCGGATGAGCGGGCCTCTCAACTCAATGAGGATGAGATCCAGATGATGCGTCAGAATGAGACCGAACTGGCGGGTCTAACGAACTACGAGACCGAACTGGATGCTACCTTGGAAAATTATAAGACCGAATTAGGGACACGCAAAGTACAGCTGGCCGAAGTCATCGATGTCATTGCCGATCAAGGCTCTACTGCGGAATTGGAGTACGAGAAATCCCGGCTAACGGCCGAGGTACAGGTCATCCAAAGCTATATCGACCAAGCAGAGGCCAATCAGGTAGAGATCGCCCAAGAGAAAGAGAACATCCGTGCGGTGCAGGAGGCAGCCTTGGTCAATGCGGCCACTACCCGTGCAATAGAGGATGAAAGTGTGGCAATGGAAGCAGAGATCGATCCTGAGGAAGAAGAATCTATCCCAGATCCGATAGGAGAGGTGGAAGAAGTCCCTTCTAATCCCATTGAAGAAGTGGTCGAAGCCCCAGAGCCAGCTGTGTCACCTGTTCTGAATGAGTATGGTATCCCCGAAGTGCTCGTTGCGGATGTATTTACCGTGCGCACAGACAAGCCTGCTCGTACCGAAGGCATCCCGGTCAATGTCCCCTTACCCAGTGGGACGGTCTATCAGGTGCAGGTGGGAGCTTTCAGGAACCCTATCCCCAATGAGCTGTTCTCCGAATTCGACCCGATCGTAGGGGAGCAGATCAGCTC
>JABDLZ010000280.1 GCA_013001705.1 Flavobacteriales bacterium | reverse complement strand
GCGGTGTACTGGAGCGCGTCTGGACCGTGATCGATGACTGCGGGAACTCGGATTCGGCCAATCAATATATCACTCTGACAGATGATACTTCTCCGGAATTTGTGGATCCTCCTGGAGATACTTCGGTCCCTTGTCCGGATAGTGTCCCTGAGGCATCAGAACTTGATGCCACAGACAATTGTACCGATGATGTAGCAGTGGAATACCTCGGTGAAACTCAATCCGATAACGTGATCACACGCACCTGGAAAGCCGTTGATGATTGCGGAAATACGAGCTATCATTCTCATACCATCACTATCGAAGATGATTGTCTGAACTGTCCTGAGTTCGATCATTGCCCGGTCGACCTGACTAAATCATTCGATCCTGTAAACGGTGTGAGGGATAGGGTACAGTTGAAATGGTACAAGTATTCGCCTCAAGTAAAATATAGCGATGACGATGCTGCGGCATGTGATATCCTGGTGCGTGAGAAGCGATATCTGGATCCCCAGACCGGAAACGTGACAGGGCCACCGATCACTGACCCTGAGACCATCATTCTGACGGATGTCAAGAAATACCATCCCGATGGAAGCCCACGGTCCATATATAAGTGGCCGGTGAGATTCAGAGCAGAAGGAGCCAATAATGCAAAGCGTGTCAAACCCAATATGCGCTATGAATGGCAACTGCGTTGCGCATGTCAGCATGGAGCGGGACCGGAATCCCCTTGGTCAGAATGGCGCATCTTCAATACTCCGGACTTCGATCCTGTGACGGGTATCTATACCGAGCAGGCAGGCATGAGTTCGGGTGAGAGCGAGGGTAAATTGCTCGAGACTACAGCACTGGATGTAGATATCTATCCCAACCCTACCGAAGGCTTGCTCTATCTGCAGACAGACCAGACTGCCTTGGATGTTCAGATCATCGCCTTGGATGGCAGTGTCATTCTGAATGAACGGCTCATAGGCGCAAAAATGCAGATGGACTTGGATGGACTTGCTGATGGAATGTACCTGATGAGGTTCAGTTCAGAACAGAACACTACAATGCGCACCTTGATCATAGGTCGCTAGAAAAATTCCGACCATACTAGCCAAAGAGGGGCCCTGTTTCAGGGTCCCTTTTTTTATTCGCCAGAACTGCGGTAGATCCAGTCCATACAGATGCCGGCTGCTATGGCCACATTGAGGGATTCTGCCCGGCCCGAGCCAGGGATGGTCACCTGGCGATCAGCTGACTCCATGAGGGACTCACGCACGCCTTGACCTTCGTTACCGACTATAAGTATGCCGGATCGGCCAGCCCGGCTGCTGTGTATGCTTTCACCTTCCATCAGCGTGACGGCCAAGGGAATGTCGTCACGCTTTGCGGCTTGTATCAGGTCCTCCGCTTCCATCCGTATGACAGCTACGCGGAATAGAGCACCCATACTTGCTTGGATCACTTTCTGGTTGTACTCGTCCACCGTATCTGGACTGCAACAGATGGAATCCAGGCCATACCAATCCGCAATACGCAGAATGGTCCCTAGGTTTCCCGGGTCACGGACGCGATCCAGATAGAGGGTCCACCTCCCTTTCAGTGAGAAATCCTGTTCCCTAGGTTCGGGTCTCCTCAGGACAGCGATCACCTGATTGGGACTTCGCTGAGAGGACATACGCTCCAGATCCTTGACCGAGACGACATGCACCTGAACTCCTTCTATCGATTGGATATCAGTGTCTTGCGTATCCCAGTCGGCCAGATGGTAGATCGACCGGATGTCGGCTGAAGCTTGGATGGCCTCTCGCACCGATCTATCCCCTTCCACCGTAAAGAGCCCGCTTTGTTCTCGGTATTTTTTTTGATGAAGTGACTTGACTTCCTTCAATTCGCTTTTACTCAACATATTTGCGTCAGAGGATATGCGCTAAAATAGGCTTGCCCAGCATTGTTCAAAAAAAATCACATACTCATAGCAGCTGGATTGCTCCTCTTTTCGAGCGCGTGCAGCCCCACCAAGCGGCTCAGCGAAGGAGAATACTTGCTGGATAAGAACGAGATCCACGCGCAGGGTCTCAAGGTGAGCAAGGATGAACTGAATGAGATCATCCGCTTGCAACCCAACCGTAAGATCCTCCCTTGGACACGCTTCCATCTACACATGTACAATATCCCTTCTGATGAGCGACTGGCCAAGGCCCGCAGGCGGAAGAACGAGCGACTGGCCAAGAAGAATGCAGAACGGGCAGAGAAAGGCAAGCCGCCCAAAGGACCGGGCAAGACCAAGTGGGAATGGCTCAAAGAAGTGGTAGGCGAACCTCCTGTGATCCTGGATACTGCACTGGTCCGCTCCAGTACGCGCCAGCTTTCCACCTATCTGGTCAAGAAAGGCTACTTCGTCAATACAGTTCGGGATAGTATCGTTCTTAGGCCCAATAAACAGATGGCCACCGTCCATTATCTCTTTGATTGGGAGCCTCCGTATCGCATAGATTCCATCGAGGTGGTGGTAGAGGATGAGAAACTGGAACGCTTGGTCGATGCTGCTTTCAAATTCAAACATGTCTCTCCCGGTCACCGCTTCAACGTAGACGCCCTCTCCAAAGACCGCAATCGCTTGAATCGCATCATCCGGGACAATGGATATTTCCTGTTCTCCAAGGAATACATCAGCTATGAGGTGGACAGTACCCAAGCAGGTCGCAAGGTGGATCTGACACTACGGGTGGAGAATCCACTCGCTCAGACTGAGGGCGACACCCTCAATCACCACAAGCGATTCAAGATTGGGCGCGTGATCTATCGCTACGAAGGGGCACCGGAGACGATGCAGGATACCATAGTCGATGGAGGCTATTACTTCATCGGGACCGCATACTATCCGCTGAAGACCAAGGTGCTCACACAGAATACCTTTATCAGACCGGATACCTATTACAGTCAATCCGATGTGGAATTGACCTACAGGCGCTTGACAGGACTCTCGGCAATGAGTCACCTCTCGATCAATATCGAGGAGTATGGCGAGTATTTAGATGTCTTCATCACGCTCAAACCGGCCCGAAGACAAAGCTTGGCTCTGGAGACACAGGGCACCAATACCGGGGGATTCTTAGGGATAGAAGGGGATCTGGTCTATAGGCATAGGAACATCTTCCGTGGGTCAGAGACCATGGAGATCAGACTCAATGGAGGACTGCAGGCGCAGGCGCTCATCACCGAGAGCAATACCTCTACGGAGGATATCGATGCAGATAATACCCGCTTCAATACCCTGGAGTTCGGACCCTCCTTGAGTTTCCGATTCCCGAAATTCTTGCTGCCCATCGCTCAGGAGAGTTTTGCAAAGAGCGCCAATCCGAGCACCTTGATCACTGCCAGTTATAATTTCCAAGACCGTCCTGATTTCACGCGAAATCTATTGAGTACCCAATTCGGATATGAATGGAAGGAGTCTGCAACCAAGACCCATCAGATCAACCCCCTGGAGATCAGCGTGATCCAGATCGATAATTCCGAAGAATTCCAAGCGCGCCTGGATGAACTGAACGATCAATTCCTCAGTGATGCCTATCGGGATCATTTCATCACGGCTTCTACCTACACCTTCACCTATAACGAACAGAATGAGCCCAAGGGGAAGAATCTCTTCTACTTCAATGGACATGCTGAGTTAGGCGGGAACATTCTGCGGAGTATCTACAGTCTGAGTGGCCAGGAGGAGGACAGTACAGGTGCCTACAGCATTTTCGGCATCCGATTCAGTCACTACGTCAAGGGACAGACGGATGTGCGCTTCTATCGCATCCTCGATTCCAAGCGCACAGTGGCCACGCGCTTTGCGGTAGGGGTGGGGGTACCTCTGACCAATTTGAATGTATTGCCTTTCTCGGAGAGTTTCTTCGGTGGAGGCGCCAATGGACTGAGAGCCTGGCAGGCACGTACTATCGGTCCAGGCGGATTCTTCGAGCCAGTGGTCACCTATGACAAGATCGGGGATATCATCATAGAGACCAATGTGGAATACCGATTCAATCTCATCGATTACTTGGATGGGGCCTTTTTTGTAGATGTAGGGAATATCTGGCTACTCGAGCCCGATGAGCTGCGACCAGAGGGGGATTTTGCCTTCGATCGCTTTCTCAGTGAGATGGCATTTGGAGTAGGGACCGGGCTGCGTATCGATTTCAACTACTTCCTGATCCGATTCGATCTGGCGGCCCAGTTCAAGGATCCTTCACTGGCCCCCGGAGAGCGATGGATCTTCCAGGATAAAGACCAGTATAACGCCTTGATCGAGGAATACAATGCAGGTCTGGAACCCGGAAGTACTATGCTACGTCCCTATAATCTGCAACTGAATTTCAACCTAGGTATCGGCTATCCCTTCTGATATAGAGGCTCTATAAATGTTTACTTTTGTCCACCTAACAATTCACTACCGAACGGACTATTACTATGGCTGAATCAAGGATTACCGAACTATTGGGAGATCAGGCGGATTACCTGCTCCAACACACCAGCAAGACCATTTCTAAAGACTCGCTACAAGCTCCGAGTGGGGACTTTGTGAGTGAACAGTTCATGCACAGCAATCGCTCACCGCAGGTGCTAAGGAATCTAGAGGCGATATACAGCCATGGAAGACTCGCAGGAAGTGGGTATATGAGCATCCTGCCGGTGGATCAAGGTATCGAACACTCTGCTGGATCCTCCTTCGCACCCAATCCGATCTATTTCGATCCGAAGAACATTATCGAATTGGCGGTAGAGGCCGGCTGTAATGCAGTAGCATCCACCTTCGGAGTTTTGGCATCTCAGTCACGTAGATATGCCCACAAGATCCCTTTCGTGGTGAAGATCAATCACAATGAATTCCTTTCGCTCCCTGCCAGTTATGAGCAGATTCAATTCGGATCGGTCGAGGAAGCATGGAATCTAGGTGCTGCGGCCGTAGGGGCCACTATCTATTTCGGATCGGAAGGGTCCAATCGTCAGATCATAGAGATCGCGGAGGCCTTTGAGCGCGCCCATGAGTTGGGTATGGCGACCATCCTCTGGTGCTATACACGGAATTCTGCCTTCAAGAAGGACGGTACGGATTATCATACCTCTGCCGATCTTACCGGCCAGGCCAATCATCTGGGTGTCACCATACAGGCAGATGTCATCAAACAGAAACTCCCGACCAACAACGGAGGTTATCCGGCCATCGATTTCGGAAAGACCCATGATAAGGTCTATTCAGAACTCACCTCTGGTCACCCGATCGACCTGTGCCGCTACCAAGTGGCCAATTGCTACATGGGGAGGATCGGATTGATCAATTCAGGAGGAGCTTCTGGAGGGGAGAGCGATATGTCTGAGGCGGTTGCCACTGCGGTGATCAACAAGCGTGCAGGAGGACATGGGCTGATACTCGGACGTAAGGCCTTCCAGCGCCCGATGAAGGAAGGAGTAGAGCTGCTCAACGCAGTGCAAGATGTATATTTAGATAAAAGCATAGACCTTGCCTGAAGAAAACGAACAAGACGAAGGACGTATGTCCGGCTGGTTCAAGCGGATCAAAGAAGGGATAACTACGTCTACGCGTGAGAAGAAAGAGACCCCTGAAGGTCTATGGTACAGCTGTCCCAAGTGTAAGGCCGTCACCTCTTCTGAAGAACACAAGGAGAACCTGAGTGTATGTGTCCAGTGCGACCATCACGAGCGTATTTCGGCCGAGGATTATTTCGCTATCCTCTTCGATGATGGAAGCGTGGATGAATTCGCAACAGAGATCGAGTCCGGTGATCCGCTCAAATTCGAGGATACCAAGAAGTATTCTGAACGGGTCAAGGCCACTCAGAAGAAGACCGGACTCAAGGACGCCATTCGCACCGCATACGGAGAAGTGGACGGATGGCCACTCGTGGTGGCAGCTATGGATTTCAAATTCATCGGGGGTTCCATGGGCTCGGTGGTAGGAGAGAAGATCGCTATGGCCATCGATGAGGCCATCACGCGTAAATGCCCCTTCATGATCATCTCCAAGTCAGGAGGTGCTCGTATGATGGAGGCCGGATACTCCCTTATGCAAATGGCCAAGACCTCTGCCAAGCTCAGGCAGCTGAGTGATGCTGGGCTACCTTATTTCTCCTTTCTGACCGATCCCACTACGGGAGGGGTCACAGCCTCTTTTGCCATGCTGGGTGATCTCAATTTCGCAGAACCCGGAGCATTGATCGGATTTGCCGGACCGCGGGTGGTCAAAGAGACTATCGGTAGGGACCTTCCTAAAGGCTTTCAGCGCTCCGAATTCGTGCTCGAACATGGATTCCTGGATTTCATCGTCCACCGCAAGGAATTGAGACAGCGTATCGCCCAGCTGATCGAGATGCTCGAGAAGTGAAAATTCGGTTGACCGAGCACATTCTTATCCTATCTTTGCGCCTCCGTAACGGATAGCATAACAATCATTAAAACAATATTGGCATGTACCTTACACCAGAAAAGAAACAAGAGATATTCAAGAAATACGGCAAGTCCGGTTCAGATACCGGATCGCCTGAAGGTCAGATAGCCCTGTTCACACACAGGATCAACCACTTGACCGAACACCTGAAGAAGAATAAGAAGGACTATAATACCGAGCGTTCATTGGTCCTTTTGGTAGGTAAGCGCAGAAGACTCCTCGATTACCTGATCAAGAAAGATATCACCCGATACAGGGAGATCATCAAAGAACTTGGAATCAGAAAGTGATAGCAGCAACGCATCACGAGTATGAATGACACTTGAAGGGGAGGCTTTCTGAGTAAAGGCCTCCTTTTCTTTTGCCAAAAGATTTTATCAATCCATATAAATCGTCATTGCAAAGGGCAGTGACACATTACACATAAACGATGCATATAGTAAATAAGACCATCAATCTCGGTACGGGTGAGCCCATCCACATCGAGACTGGTAAACTGGCCAAGCAGGCCGATGGATCCGTAGTGGTCCGACAAGGAGACACGATGCTCCTAGCAACCGTAGTATCCAACAAAGAAGGATCCGATGTGGACTTCCTTCCACTGACAGTCGAGTATCGAGAAAAGTATTCTGCTTCAGGAAAATTCCCAGGCGGATTCTTCAAAAGAGAATCAAGACCTGGAGAACCTGAAATTCTGACTGCACGACTAATTGACAGGGCTCTAAGGCCCATGTTCCCAGATGATTACCACGCTGAAACTCAAGTCATAGTTCAACTTGTATCAGCGGATAAGGAAAACATGCCCGATGCCATAGCTGGTCTAGCAGCTTCTGCTGCACTGGCCGTATCTGATATTCCCTTCAATGGTCCCATCTCCGAGGTGAGGGTAGCACGTATCGATGGTAAGTTCTCCATCAATCCTAGCTACGAACAACTAGAGAAAGCCGACATGGAAATGATCGTTGCCGGAACGATAGATAACATTCTCATGGTAGAGGGTGAGATGCAAGAGGCAACAGAGGATGAAATGGTCGAAGCCATTCAAGTGGCTCACGCTGCTATCAAAGTGCAATGTCAGGTGCAGATGGATCTGGCCTCTGAGGTAGAGAAGTCCAAGGTCAAGAGAGAATACTCTCATGAGACCCACGATGAAGACCTGAAGAAGAGGATCTTCGACTTTGCTTTCGAGAAATGTAAAGAAGTAGCTCGCAGAGCATCTGAAAAGGATGAACGTAGAGAGGCATTCAATGCGATCAAGGAATCATTTGAAGAGACCTTGACGGAAGAAGAATTAGAGGAGTACGATAAACTGATCGGAACATATTTCGGAAAGGCCAAAAAAGAGGCAGTCAGACGAGTGATGTTGGATGAGAGCATCCGCTTGGATGGTCGTAAGAACGATGAGATTCGACAGATATGGACCGAGGTAGACTATCTTCCAGGTGCCCATGGTAGTGCTGTCTTCACACGTGGTGAGACTCAGGCCCTCTGTTCTCTGACCCTAGGCTCCAAGTTGGATGAGCAGAAAATCGATTCTGCCACCATCGAACGCAGCGATGCTTTCATGCTTCACTACAACTTCCCACCATTCAGTGTGGGAGAAGCACGATTCTTGAGAGCTGCTAGTAGGAGGGAGATAGGTCATGGTAACTTGGCGCTAAGAGCCTTGAAGCCCGTTATTCCATCTGCTCCTGAAAATCCCTATACGATAAGGCTGCTTTCCGATATCCTCGAATCCAATGGTTCATCATCGATGGCCACCGTATGTGCCGGATGTCTGGCCTTGATGGATGGAGGTGTCCAGATCAAAGAGATGGTCTCCGGAATTGCTATGGGGCTGATCACCGATGGTGAGAAGAACATGATCCTTTCCGATATCCTAGGTGATGAGGATCACCTCGGAGATATGGACTTCAAAGTGACCGGTACGGAGAAAGGAATCACCGCATGTCAGATGGACATCAAAGTGGATGGACTTTCTACCGACCTGCTCAAGGAGGCATTGTATCAAGCGCGCGAAGGTCGTCTGCATATTCTCAATGAGATGAAGAAGACCATGGACAAGCCAAGTGAGGATTACAAGGACCATGCACCACGTATCATCTCATTCATGATCCCTAAGGAGATGATCGGACCGGTCATCGGTCCGGGTGGAAAGATCATCCAGGAGATACAGGAGATCACAGAGACCACAGTCGTGATCGATGAGATCGATGGTCAAGGTAAAGTGGATATCGTATCCAGCGACAAGGCATCTATCCAGGCTGCCGAGAAGCGCATTAAGGATATCGCATTCCCGCCTAAGGCTGAGAAAGGAGAGGTCTATGAAGGTAAGGTCAAGTCGATCATGCCTTACGGTGCCTTCGTAGAAGTAGTACCGGGTACTGATGGACTCCTACACGTATCTGAGATCGATTGGAAGCGCGTGGAGAAGGTAGAAGACTACCTGAAGGAAGGAGACATGGTCAAGGTGAAGGTGGTAGACATCGACCCGAAGACCGGTAAGCTCAAGCTTTCCAGAAAAGTGCTCATCGAGCGTCCTCAACGTGAGGAGGCCTGATAGACTACCTATCATAATTCATTCGAAGGATCCGGTCCACAATGGGCTGGATCCTTTTTTTATATCCAGAAGTTCTATTCTCCATTCTCTGTAACCAAATCGCCTGTATCCCGTTCAATAGAGGGACTACGATTTATTGTGCAGAGAGAGTATGAGACAACTGAAAATCACTAAGCAGGTCACCAATCGTGAGACTGCGTCCCTTGAAAAATATTTACAGGAGATCGGCCGTGTGGATCTGATCACCGCTGAAGAAGAGGTAGAACTCGCTAAGCGGATCAAAGAAGGCGATCAGAATGCATTGGAACGCCTGACCAAGGCCAACCTTCGCTTCGTGGTCTCTGTATCCAAACAATACCAGAATCAAGGACTGACCCTACCTGATCTGATCAACGAGGGCAATCTCGGACTGATCAAGGCCGCTCAACGTTTCGATGAGACCCGCGGCTTCAAATTCATATCCTATGCGGTATGGTGGATCAGGCAGAGTATCCTTCAGGCATTGGCAGAGCAATCGCGCATCGTGCGACTACCCTTGAACAAGATCGGCAACATCAGCCGTATCAATAAGGCCTTTGCGCAACTGGAGCAGGAATACGAGCGACCACCTACCATCTCTGAACTAGCAGAAGTGCTGGAGATGACCTTGGATGATGTGAAACAGACCATCCGCAATTCCGGTCGCCATGTGAGTATGGATGCACCCCTCAGCGATGATGAATCCAGCAGCGGGGACATGTATTCCGTCATGAAGGATGACGACCTACCGGATCCTGATGAGAAGGTCATGGATGACTCCCTCAAAGCCGAGATCAATCGATGTCTACATACCCTCACCGATAGGGAGCGGGATGTGATCATCCTCTATTTCGGACTCGGAGGAGTGGAATCTTGCACATTGGAAGAAATCGGCAAACGATTCGATCTGACTCGTGAGCGCGTACGCCAGATCAAAGAGAAAGGCCTACGCAAGCTGAAAAGCGCCTCACGCAATGAGAATCTCAAGCAATATCTAGGCTGAGATTATTTTGAACACTAGAGAACAGGAAAAAGGCACTGCATCGCGGTGCCTTTTTTATTTCCCCTTATAGAGGTGGGGTGAAGATCGAATTCTGCAAGCAAGAGAGAGGGTATCGGGATCGAGAGCCTCCTATCTTTGCACTAGAATTACCTATCATGTCCCACATCATCGCCCCGTCCATTCTAGCCGCTGATTTCGCCAATATCCAACGCGATGTGGAATTGGTGAACAGGAGTGAGGCTCAGTATCTGCACATCGATATCATGGATGGAGTATTCGTCCCCAATATCTCCTTTGGGATGCCGGTCATGAAGGCCATGACACAACACTCGACCAAGGTCAACGATGTGCACCTGATGATCGTGGATCCCGATCGCTATATCCGCACCTTCAAGGAATGTGGTGCCGATATCCTCACGGTGCACCAAGAAGCTTGCACGCACTTGCATCGCACGGTCCAGGCGATCCATCAAGAAGGCATGAAGGCCGGAGTGGCCTTGAATCCCCATACACCTGTACAGGTACTCTCTGAGATGCTCAATGATATCGACCTGGTCTGTCTGATGAGTGTCAATCCCGGTTTTGGCGGTCAGAAGTTTATCGAGAATACCTACAGCAAGATCAAAGAACTCAAGGCCCTCTGTCAGATGAAAGGAGCACAGGTAGAGATAGAGATCGATGGTGGAGTCACCGTGGAGAACGCTCCCAGACTCCTAGAGGCCGGAGCTACCGTTTTGGTGGCAGGCAGTACAGTATTCAAAAGTGCAGATCCAATAGCGACAGTAGGCCAGCTAATGGCTGCTTCTCTCAGTGTATGATACACTCGCTATTCGATAACAAGTGTGGATCGATACAGTTCATCGTCCGGAGATAGACCAACAATGACATAAGTCCCTCGATCGAGATCTCCAAGGTCGAATTGTCTATTTCCATTTCCCAGGACCAATTGCCTTACCATTCTCCCTGAAAGGTCCAGAACATGGAGTGTAGATTGAATGTCCGCCTCGATCATGATCGGACCTGAACTGGGATTGGGATAGATGTCCAAGGACTCGAATTGTATTTCATCCAGACTACTAACGATCTCATTCCAACCCTCTACGTTGTCGTTCAATACACCATTGCTGACATAGAAAGTCGCTCCACCTCCTGCGTGATTATCTGTCAGATTCAAATAACTGGCCTCGACCGTTCCGCTGCTCTTGTAGAAGAATGCTTCTTCTCCCGGACTGCTACTTGATATAGTGATCATCTCACTGGCGGTACCATTCAGATCGAAGTTCTCTGCAGTGACATGTCGACCAGCTTGTATGGATAGATCTGTACCCGGTAGAACTTGATAGGTATCGCACCAGGTCCATCCGTGAACGAATGCATTGTCTCCACTGTGGATCACCGTAGCCAAGGTATCGTATCCACCGCTCAATGAACCCTCTACCATGACGGTAGAATTAGTGTAATCTACTGTGA
>JABDLZ010000279.1 GCA_013001705.1 Flavobacteriales bacterium | reverse complement strand
AGGTGGATATAAGAAGGTCATGATGCCTGTAGCACCTCATGAAGATTATCTGGTCAAAGTAGAGCAGACCATCGATCTTATGGCTCCAGATGGGGAGATCGTGATCTTCGCCATACTCAAGCCTGGTGTCCCATTGGATGAGGAGATTCTGCGCAACATCGAAGCCACCAAGAAATTGCTTGAGGAGAGAGGAGTGAAGTATAGTTATCAGGAAGAGGATTCTGACCGTTATTCTATCGGCTATTCCAAAGAGACCCTGGCGCATGTCAGGAATGAGAAGATGGACCTGATCTCCATCATGGCCAATGTTTCTTCCCGCAACCAGCTTTTCGGAAAAATGGACAAGGAGAATGTATTGCTGAACGAATCAGGAATCCCGGTCCTCTGCGCTAATCATTGATCGAGCTTCTTCTACCAGTTTCTCAGCTTCACCATTGATCTCATGCTTGATGAAGTACATGTCTATCTCACCGATATTCTTTGCATGGATCTTTCCCCGGTGCTCACACTCATACTGATGTTTGACCAATTGATAGGTGGCTTCTGAGATATTGATGCGACCGGCTTCTCCGTTGCTCTCCATTCGGCTAGCAACATTCACTGTGTCTCCCCAGATATCATAGGCGTATTTCTTGATTCCCACCACACCCGCTACTATAGGGCCTGTATGTATGCCTACGCGCAACTCCCATGGGGGAAGTCCACGCTTGATCCTATCTTCTTTGGCACGGGCCATGAACTCCTGGATCTTGAGGGCTGCTTGTACCATCTTCACCGCATTGTCAGGGTCTGGCTTGGGTACCCCTGCAGCGCACATATAGGCATCACCTATGGTCTTGATCTTCTCGACACCGAGTTCTTCCATGATCTCATCGAAGGCCGTGAAATACATCGTCAGTTCATCGATCAATTCATGTGGAGTGAGCTGACTGGCCAGGGATGAGAAGCCTTTGAAATCAGTGAATAGGACCGATACCATTTGATAGTCCTTCGGTTTGGATTCACCATGCTCATTGAGCTCTTTGACGACATCTGCCGGTAAGGTATTGAGGAGTAGGGTCTCGATCTGGTCCTTCTGCTTATCGAGAAGTTTGTTGGTGCGCACCTTGGTGAAGTACATGCGCAAGAGAATGAAAGCGATGACCACGATGAATCCCAGACCGGCCTGAAAGGCATGTTTTTCCAACTTCTGCCGCTCTCTTTGCTCCTCTACTAGGGCCAGTTCAGCTTGACGTTTGTCCATGTCCCGCTCGAATAGCAGTCCATCCAATCGCTGATTCATCTCTGTCCGGTACAGCGTATCGCGTATATCAGTGAGAAGCGCTTGATACGTGTACGCTTCGTCAAAGTCCTCCATCTCCAGATAGGTATCTGCCAGACTCCGGTAGATGTCTTCCAGATCCTGTTTGAGACTCAGTTCTTCTGCTAGGTCCAAGGCTATATGATAATGCTCGAGGGCACTTTCATACTCACCCATATTGTAGTAGACGTCACCGATCGCCCGATTGGATTGGGCTACATCCATTTTGGCATCCAGGTTATCGGCCAGTGCCAAGGCTCTTCTCTGATGGGAAAGGGCCTCATCGAAACGCCCTTGATTCATATATGCCTTTCCGATACCACGAAGCGCGTAGGTCTCATTCTCTGTTCCGGCAAAGGCGGTCCATGATTCATAGAAATAGGCCAGCGCCAGTGAGTCCATCTCGTCCGCTTCTTTCATAGCAGCTTCGAATTCTTCCCGTTCTATGGATTCTACTCCCTGACCGGCCTTATTTCGGATGATCTGGGCTTGGGCGGTATAGATCTCTCCCAGATTGGATGCAATGGTCCCGATCGTATTGGCATCCTTCAGTTTCTCACCCATCGCCAAAGCCCTCAAGTCGAATTCGATGGCCTTGTCATAGGTCAGTTCGTTCTCCCCATAGAGTGCCCCGATATTGGTCAATACCGCCATCAGACGTAGGGTGTCTTGTACTTCTTCTGCGACCTTTTCTGCCTTGAGATAGAACTCGAGAGCCTTCAGGTCATCGCTTTGATTGAAGTAGACCGCTCCTATATTGGAGTAGATACGGGCCACGTTCGATTTATCTCCTATCTCTTCGAATAGGCCTACACTCACCAGCCATTGATCCACCGCACTGGCATAGTCACCTATTAGATAAGAGGCCAGCCCGTGATAGCGGTAGGCATTGGCCATCCCCTTTTTATACTTCGCCTTTTCACTTAGAACCTCGGCCTGTTGGGCATAGTCCGATGACTTCTCGATATCAGAAGCGAGATAGAATCGGGAGAGCTCGATCATCGCATTGACCCGCGTGGAGTCCTTTTGCTTGGAGGCGATCACCTCCATGAGGCTATCCACTTGGGCCAAGCTAGAGGAAACAGCGCATAGGCATATCAGGACTGAGAACAATAGTCTGATCCCGAATGCTCGTATTTCGTTCCGCTCTAGCATTTCTTCCGAATGATACCGCTCATATCAGATCGGATATCATTCCTTGAATATCCGTTTAGTGAACAGTCCTTGGTCAGACTGCGCTCGGATGAGGTACACACCGATCGGAAGTGAACTCAGATCGATCTGCATTTCTCGTCCCTTCCTATCAAAGTTAAGAGGAATGTCCTGTCTGACACCCATCGTATTCAATACTTCCAAGTGCTCGATCACGCCTAATTCCTGGTCCAGCCTGACAGTCACCTCTCCCTGGGTCGGGTTAGGATATACATCCAGCAGGGTCTCTTCATTGTCCTTGAAGAAGAATATGGTCGGGATGCAAGAAATGGTATTCGGCCCGGCCAGGGTAGTGTTCACATTCAAGGTGTATTCTTCATAGGTCTTGAGAGTATACCAGAGGTCCTCATTGTCGAAATACCCAGTGAAATAGTTCACTCCCGGATGGAAGAGGGTAGGCAGTTCGACATGATAGCTACCATTGCTGGTCAAGAAATTGTTCTCCCCAGGGGGAACGCAAAGGGTGATCGGATTCGGATTGTTGTATCCGAAGGTCACCTCATGACTATAGCCTAAGACCGGAATACCTAGCGGTTCGATACACTCTACGAATACATTGACATCCATTGCCCCTTCTCCGTAAGGATTGACGTACATGAGATTGGGGACATAGATGATTTCCAGATCATCTTGTCCTTCAAGCACGATGCTGTCCGGCAGGAGGATATACGTTCCAGGAACAATACCGATATTCCACTGTTGTCCGGCTGGATAGAACTCTTGTCCTCCGGCTTCAGCCAGTAGGAATACGGGATCGGAGATGAGTATATCCTCTATGTTGCCCGGGTATCCTTCTACAGTATATGTGAACTCAGGGAGCGGTCCATTCTGGGTCATGCAGGCCTGGTCTGCAATGACGAAGATGGCAGAAGGCAGCACTCTCAATACCCCCGTGGCATAGGTCAGGGCATAGTTCTGGGGTTCGTTCTGAACCAGACCTGACATCACTATCGTATGTGTACCTGTAGGGTAGGTGGGACCAGGAAGTACATTCCCCAAACTATCCAGTACGGTGAATGTCGCTTCACCACTGAAGATAACATTTGGGTCATCGGAGAATTTCAGACCGGTGAAGAAATAGGTGAATTCTGGGATCTGACCTTGAGTCACCGTAATACTATCAGGTGTCACGGTCAATGGTGCCTCGACCACCGTCAGATCTCCTACTTCCAGCAGGAGTTCGAAGTTCGAGGTCAGCAGGGCTGCCGAAGCAATGAAATGCGTACCGACATCGAAGCCGGTGATCACATTGATCGACTTGAAGACTTCGATGGTGTCATTGGGCGGAGCTTCCGCATCGCTCTCATCGAATATCACCACGATATCGGATTCTCCACTGTTACCGGATGAGGCACTATTCAGAATGGTCGATCCACTTACCACAGGCCGCTGGTCGATCTTGGCCAGACCGCTCACCACTGCCCGTTGACTGACCACCGCACGCTGGGTATTCAGAAGGGGTCCTGTAGCAAAAAGGTCAGCTTCTGCCGAATCCAATTGATAGGCAAATAGGGAAGCAGGGGAAACATCAACGACCAGAGTCGTGTCAAAGGTGAAGTCACTCACCACCGGTCGTTGGGTCACTTGAGGTCGTGCGCTGACCACTGCTCGCTGTGTAGCCAAGAATCCGAGATTGACGAAGTCATCGCGTATCACTCCACGGTCATCTACCAATACGGTATCACTGATCAAACCGATGGCGTTGGTCGTTGTAGCTCGATGTTCATCTTCAAGAGCCTGTAGGAAAGCCGCGCGCTCATCCAATGGAATTCCTGAATCATCGTAGATGTAGTCAAAGGAGAATTCCTGACCATCCAATTTATCTCCATAGACTACCGTGGTATCCTTAGGAAGGATGGTCAGTGGGAGTTTCTCTACATTGAGTACACCGTTGACCGTTTCATAGGTGAAGTTGTCCAGGGCACTGCTATCGGTCAAGAATATCTCTGGAGTGATGATATAGAAATCACTTGGACTCATGCTTGTGGCCGTAGTCTGGAAAGCGATACTATCGATACCTACATCGCTCAAGGACTGACCGAGGTCTTCCAGTGTCGCTCCATTCAAGGTGACAGTGGCAGTGAATGTGGGCAGCGCATATCCAAAGAGTTTGGATTTATCATCGGCTGTAATGACGACCGCTACCGGCTGATCCCCGAAGAAACTCAAGGTATCCGAGTTACCTCCATCATCCAATGAAGGCGTGAAAGGAGGAGTGTAGACGTAGAGTCCAGGGTCGCCTGTGAATGGGTCGACCATACTAGTCAATAAACTGCTATTGATATAGGTAGTGGGTAAGGTGTCATCACCGAATACGATGACCGAACTAGCGGTGAAATAGTCACCGATGACCTGGAACCCGAGAGTATCCTGACCTGGGGTCTGGGTGCTGTCATCCAAAGCCAATGATATCAGGTCAGGTATGGGTGCCGCCAGGGTCAGCATGGCCTCATCAGCACGTAAAAGACCCGATCCAGACTCCAGATCGAATCCAGGGTCACCCATATCCAATGCTGTACTGACCAAGATGGATTTCATCTCACTTGGAGTTATCGTCTCAGCATAGAAATCGTTCTTCGCCTGAAGTAGAAGTGCTCCGACTCCTGCTGCATGAGGTGCTGCAGCCGAGGTGCCGAAGAAATTAGGGAAGACGTCACCATCCACATCCCCAGAACCTAGATCGATGGTAGTGTTACCGCCATTCGGGGCGGTGAGGTCTGGTTTTTCTCTGACTATGCCATTCACTGGAGTACCACCTTGAGAAGAGAAACTGGCAATCACCGGAGGGTCGACTCCGAAATCAGGAGTCTGCCAGTAGTTGACCGCACCTAATGTAATAGACGATTCTGCATTGGCCTGACCCACGATGGTCGAGCTACCCTGGGCGAATTCCGTGATCTGTGGATCTCCTCTGAAAGCCATGTATTTGAAAGTGACTGGTCCACTTCCTTGGGGTCTGACGATCATGATGTTGGCCTCCACTGTACTGTCACCGGGTACAGTGAACGGAAGAACTTCCAATGGGTCCCCTCCGATATTGTTCCTGTTGAAACCGAAGTATTCCGTGCCGAGTTCATTGGTCAAGAATATGTCTAGGTCATTGGTCGTACCGGTCAACGTCTGACCGTTGGAGTAGATGCTATCCTGCCATTGCAATACGATGGTATAGACTCCTGGAGATAAGGTAAGTTTCTGCCGGATATCCCCACCTCCGAAATCATGCACTTGGCCTTCAAAGCCTAACGGTGCGATCGTTGCATCGAAGTCACCGGTATAGGAATTGTCATCGAAATTCCCTCCGGCCACGAAATAGGATGTACCTCCGGCCGAAACCTGTTCCACGGCTTGGGCGATCACTCCATCTTGGAAGAAAGGAGAGGTCAAGAATGATATATCATCCACAATGACATCACATCCAGCAGAATCCAATTCGAGGACACCTTGAGCCAAGTCACCTTCGCTGATCACTCCGGTCCTGAATCCGAGTTCTGCACCGGGGGCCACATCATGCACGATCTGGAGCATGGCCCTTCCTTCGTCAGAAGCGATTCCATAGGGATATTCTTGTATCACATCCACTGGTAGAGGATAGACTGCATTGCTGGCTCCGGGAAGGTCGCCATTGAGTACGTTGTTGGAAGCTCCTGTGCCACCAAGAGCCGTGTCGTAGCTATCAGACAGCACGCACACCTTGGTGCCAGCACCATCGATCATGTAGGCATCGCGTACGATATCCGATCGCTGGGCCTCGTCTCCTTGAGTAGTCGTTACTCCCACACTGGTCACGGCTGGGAATACCGGACGTACGTAGACGGTCTTGTCTGAAATTGGTGGGGAATTGAGATTGTCGAGCTTCGCAATCGCAAATTTTCCGGTGATGATCAGTGGATTGAGCCCATTCGGGATCAGATCGGTCATACCGTATAGAGTGTCATTGACCAATAGATTCTTAGCAGCGGCCGTCTCACCTTCTATGGTGATCACCTCTATATACACACTGTCATTCGCGATCCGGAAGATCTTGTTGATGGTGTCTGTCTCTTGATCATAGTTCATGAACAGAGAGGTCAACTCGCTCCCAATGATATCTTCAGTCTTACCTTCAGGTAAAGGCGGGTAGTAGGGAAGGATACATGGCCCTTGTACCACCACCGTGGAATCGGTAGCCTCACAACCGCCTTCTAGTTCGTAGGCGATCATATAGTAGGTCCCAGGGGCATCCACTACCGGATTGAAAGTGAACTGACCCGAGACGATGTTCCCGTCAAAGGTGTACCATTCCACATTCTCATACCCTTGTTCAGGTCCTTTCCCTTCTTCGATGTTCTTCTCGAATTCGTAGTAGATCTCCCCTTCTAGCGTAGTAGAATCCAAGTAGCAATTGATCAACTTGGGCGGTCCGGCTTCGGCAAAGAAGAACTCGGATTCATTGGATTGGAATACTTCCATGGTATCCGTTGCTGAACATCCGTTCTCATCGATGGCCTCGAGTACATAGATACCCGGATCGTAGATCTCGACTTCCCCTGACTCGGTGCTGAATTGGTAGAACTCTCCTTCGGTCGGGGAACTCCAGATATATGTATCGACAGGAGGATCCGATGTACCAACCACATAGACTCCATACCAGCTGTCGCAAGCAATATACCGATCCTCATACGCGTAGACCGTGAGGAAAGGATTGTAGGTATCGAAGGATACCTCTACGGTATCTGTAGAACTGCAATCCGAATCTGGATCATAGGCCTCTAGGACATAGGTACCTGCACTGTAGATAGTCACATCGGCAGAAGCAGTGGTATCCTGATGGAAGGATCCTTCATTCGTAGTTGACCAGGTATATTCCACGTCATCCTCATCGACCAGAGCGGGTAAGAAGATGAATCCTTCAGTACATAGGATAGATGTATCTGGACCCGCATCCACCTCTGGATATTCTAGAGGATAGACCACCACGGTATCTGAATCTGTACAGCCATTCTGCAACCAGGTGAGGTCTATGATATAAGTGCCAGGGGAGGTGACCCAGATGTCAAGAGAACCTTTGCCTTCTTGAAAACTTCCATCGGGAGTGCTCCACTCAGCTTCGAAGGGATAGTTGTCCGTGTCTGCACCGAAATAGATACCATCACTGTTGCAATAGAGATTCCTGTCATCTCCCGCATCCACTGTCGGGGCCTCGAAATCAGAGCCTACCCATACAGTGTCGGTAGAGAAACACTCGGTCTGTGGGTCGCTCACGGTGATGACATAGG
>JABDLZ010000278.1 GCA_013001705.1 Flavobacteriales bacterium | reverse complement strand
GTATCAATGCTCACCGAACTTGCATCTGTAGTGGCCGTGGCCGTATCAGGATTTCCTGCTGCATCTTGAATCGTAATGGAAAATGACGCGGGACCATTGGTATCCGATCCTTGTACGGTCCAAGTGGCTGTCCACGAAGTACCAGAGCCTGAGACCGAGGCGGTATTACCTTGGATGGTGGCTGTGGGGGTGCCATCAGGAGTCTCATCCGTGGTGAAAGCGATGCTGATCACATCTCCTGTTCTCGCTAGAGTTGGATCTGCATTGTCAGAAGAGATCGACACTGAGAGGATGTTAGGTGGAGTAGTGTCGGGGACGGTATAGGAGTAATTGGCTCCACCATTATTATTCAAGTTCAAGGTGGCCATGTCATATGCCACTGCACCCACTGCACCTACTTCCGAACCAAGTGCTGTGGACCCAAGTGAAGAAGACAGAACATAATAGACCATTGTTGCGCCTTCAGGCAATCCGGGCAGACTGGCCGTACCGTTGGCTCCGGTGAAAGAGACTGAAGCGTAATTGGAGGTGGCGAAGCCATCCGAGCTGTAGCGGACATAAACAAACTCACCTGCTGAGGGTGCAGCCGATAAGGTCACGTCCACATCCGTTGCTGTATTTTCAACAGGTGGGTCATTCGTGACGGTAGTGATTGTCGCAGGATTAAATGACGTCTCCAGAATGGCCATGAATTGATTCGTAGGAGGGGCATATTCCGTCACATTGATGGTGTAGTAATTGCCTGAAGTAATCGATGGTAGTTCTCCGGATTGCCCTCCATAACTGCTGTTATATCGCGCTGACGCAGCTTCAGTCGCAGGATCAATCACTTGATCGAACCCTGCCAATGTCTGAAAAGCCGTATACGGACGCCAATTTTCAAAGTAGTCTCCAGTTGCAAACTCCCAAACTCGGCCAGTGGCCCCACTGGTAGATTGAAGTCGGACCTGACGGAAAGCGCCCAGATCATTCAGATTGTGTGTCTGATAGCTACCATCCACTAACTGAGTCCCGATGAATGTCGGTTGTGCATATCCAGAAAAGGAGGTGAATATCATAGCTACTATCAAGCATGATACACAGGTTATTTGTTTGATCATCATGTAAAAAGGTTGAGTGACTAAAAGCACTTTTGTCCATTATCTTGAATCTGATTCAAGAAATCTTACCTGCAATCGGGAATCGGTCGATTATTCGATCCTTTCACATCTCCATACGTCTCATACGATGGTATTGGCGGTCTTATCGTAGCTAGCCTCTATACTTCAATCCTAGCTATGACCTACTCCTCTTCTACAGTCGAGTTTAAATTTAGGTAAAAGTCGAACGCTGTCAAAGTGCTATTTTTCCAGCATCCTTTAATGCTCTGGTTGAATAGGATCATTCCCATCGGACATCTGACTCGTATTTCGACTTCTATCCGAGTTCCTATCCAAGTTCAGTCGAACCACCTATCCAACAGGACACACATCACAATAAAAAAGGGCATCCCTTTCGGAATGCCCTCTATCAAATCGTGAAAACGGTTAGAACTATTCTACCATCATGCGTAGCGTAGTCTCCACATCTCCATCCCATACCCGTACGAGATAGAGACCGGTCTTAAGCTTCTGATCAGGGCGGACCATGATATTAGCCGCACCTTTCACAGATATCTGCTCTGTAAAGACCAGACTTCCAGTGATATCGTAGATAGCGATCTGCAGGGGTGCAGTGCCATCTCGTTGCTCATCCAGTTCAAGAATGAATTCCGTACCTGTGTTCGGATTCGGATAGAGACTGATGGATGAAACTTCATTCGAAGTCAACTTGACATCCCCATCTTCCGATGGAGGAGCAATAGGTCCTGCAGCTGTGATATTGATCACACATACGGTCGAGAAGGATCCATTCTGTCCATCGGCCAAGGCCCTGACCCGCACATCCCAAGATCCTCCTCCACTCAGATCGAGATCGGTGGTATGGAATGCAAGTGAGATACCATTGGTAGTGGTGGTCTGGATACCTCCAGTCTGTCCCGAAGTAGGTGTCCACTCCCACTCATAGCCAGTAGCTCCGTACACATACTCTGCGAGAATGAAGTTCGGATCCGGATAGTCGAAAGAACCACCGCAGTACGAACCCTGTACCTCAGTATTCTCAGGCTCAGAGGCCATGGCGATCAGACAAGAAGCACCAGGTGCGCTCCAGGCGCCATTGACCTGTACTTCTACAGTTACGTTATATCCAACAGAACCATACTGAAGCCCTGGACCACCGAAGGGACCTACATTGTACAAGAACATCGCGTAGTTGCTGGATGTCTCTACAAATGGACCGCCCGGACCATCGAAGGTGAATCGGTACTGATCGGCCCCCGGCACGGGTACAGCCTGAATCTGATCCTCCAGATAAAGGTCGGTGGTACTTGGACAGAACTGAGACTGCAATTGGGTGGTAGGCACATCGGCCTGTATGGTGATCGGACATGGCGTACCGTATTGTGACCAGAACTCGAAGATGCTACCATTGGCTCGCATCCTTACTTTGTGGCTGACCGAGACGTCATAGGTGGTACCATATTCCAGACCAGGTACGCTGGCCAAAGTAATATATGGGGTCTCTCCCAGATTGGTATAATTCACGATCAGTCCACCTCCCTGCTCTTCGAAGCGGAAGCGGTATCCTTTCACCGGTACATTGGGATTGGAATAGAGCTGACCCAGATCATCGCGTTCTGAATAGATGGACTGGGAGAGGTCATAGGTCTCATTGCAGTACTGACTCTGTAGTTCGGAATCCTCATAGG
>JABDLZ010000277.1 GCA_013001705.1 Flavobacteriales bacterium | reverse complement strand
AGCATGGTGGGCCGACCTGTTCAAGGAGTTGATAGGGATATCGGTGTACGCGGAGTGTGGAATGACATGAATGAACCTGCGGTATTCAAGGTGGAGAGCAAGACCTTCCCACCTGATGTCAGGCATCATTACGATGGTCATCCATGCAGCCACCGCAAGGCCCATAATGTATATGGAATGCAGATGGCTAGAGCGACCTATCACGGTCTGAAGGACCACGGTCGTCCCAATCGTCCTTTCGTAATCACCCGCAGTATGTATAGCGGTACACAGCGCTACTCAGCTACTTGGACCGGAGATAATATCGCCAACTGGGAACACCTGTGGCTGGCCAATATCATGTGTCAGCGCATGGCCATCAGTGGACATAGTTTCGTGGGAAGCGATATCGGAGGATTCACAGAACATCCAGGATCGGAGCTGTTCATCCGATGGATGCAGTTGGGCGTGTTCCACCCTATGATGCGCGTACACAGTTCGGGCGACCATGGAGCGCAAGAGCCGTGGTCATTCAACAAAGAGGCTGAAGACATCTCGCGTAAGTTCATCGAACTCCGCTATCGCCTCTTGCCCTATCTCTATTCCACCTTCTGGCAGAACAGTACTGCTGGTACTCCCATGCTCAGACCCTTGGCCTTCGTAGATGTCCAGGATAAGGATACGCTCAACCGCAATGAGGAATTCCTATATGGGGATCACCTACTCGTATGCCCGGTCAACGAACCCGGAGTGCAGAGCCGATATATGTATTTCCCAAAAGGTCGATGGTATGACTATTTCGACCATACGCGATATGAAGGAAAGCGCGAGCAGAGTGTACCGACACCTCTCGACCGCATGCCGCTCTTTGCGCGAGCAGGATCGGTCATCCCGGAATATCCGGTCATGCAGTATGTTGGGGAGAAGGAGGTAGACGTACTGACACTGAAGATATTCTATGGCGAGAAGAAGACTAGAAGTGAGATCTATGAGGATGCCGGAGATGGGTACGAGTACAAAAAAGGCCTCTTCAACATCCGCACTTTGACCACTGTGGGTAGCAAGACCGATGTGCTCATCCGTCAGCACCTCAGAGGTCGATTCAAACCCTCTTATACCAAAGCGAGATTGGAATTGATCGGTCTGCCTTTTGAGGCGGAGCAGATAAGTATCGATGGTATCAAGTCCAAGGCCAGCTTCGATCGTACGGAGAATGGAAGCCTGACCATCGAGATCCCGATCGGATTCGAGGAGGTGCGAGTGGAATCAGATACGGACTAAGGAAAAGTTTAATCAGGTAATCGGTCTCGATCGCTCTTCTTGCGATTGAATCGATATGTAGCGGTGATCATAGCACGTCTGCCAGACCATACGAATACCCGGTCCAAGGTATAGTCGTCACCGATCACGAGTTCGGGGTTGGTCCTGGAGTCCATGATATTCCTAAAGTTGAAGGCAATGGTCACTTGATCGTTCCAGAGGTCTTGACTCGCACCTAGGTCTACCCAGTACTGGCCATATCGCTCGATCTGTCCGGTCTTGCGTGGTGCGCGATATCGAAGTCCCAACTGAGCGCTGAATTTCTTGGCACGTACTACTGACATGAGATTAGATGTCCAGCTTTTCCCTTCTACATCGAAGAGTCCTTCTTGGCGGAAGGCGAAGAAATTCACTTCATGGGTCAGTCGAAGCCATTGTTTTGGACTATAGGTACTTATCAATTCTACTCCGAGTAGTTCTTCGGTCCCAGCATTGATACTCTGAGCGATCAGCACCCCCTCGGCATTCCGGTTGACGGCCATTTGGAAAAGATCGGTGGTATATTGATGGTAGATGGACGGATTGAAGGTGATCTTCTCGCCACGCTTTAAGAATGCCAGTTCGAATGAATTGGTGTACATAGGATTGAGGTCCGGATTTCCGATGCGGATATTCCGAGTATCCGAGATGCCACCAAATGGATTCAGTTGCCAGAATCTAGGCCTGCGTATCCTGCGGCTATAACTTAATTGGACATTAGAGGATTCAGTGAATCTATAGGTCAGATGTGCAGTGGGGAAGAGACGTGTATACCGTTTATCGGTGATGAACTGCTCTTTGGTATCATCACTACGGGTGTAAGCGTACTCCACACGCAATCCCAACTGATACTGCAGTTTATTCCGGCTATTGCCATACTGGGTGTATACACCTATGATATCCTCGTAGTAATCCAAGTAATTATCCAGGCTATCTATCAGAACATCGGATTGGATCACCTCATAATCACTGTCTATCTGTCGAATCTCACCTTGCGTACCGAATTCCAGTTTCTCATCCTTACGCAATGGAAGGGTGAAATCGGATTGGAAAATGAAGTCCTTACTGCTTTCCACATCCCTACTACGTAGTTCCAAGAGAGGCGACTGCTCGGGAAATGTCAATTCCTGCGTGAGGAATTCGTTGTCATCATCATTCCAGAAATCGTACTGTAGGTTGAAGGTCAGTTGTTGTCCTTCCTTCTCAAAATCCATGACATGGTTCAATTCGATCTGACTCGAGCGCTGAGGTTCTCTGTAGGATTCATAAGCCGTGATGATGGTATCGGTGCTCATATCTGCATCCAATTGGCGATAGATGTAATCGGAGAAACTTTTGCTCACATTATTCCGATGGTAGAAACTGAGTGTCAGGGTATTGTTGGGGTCGATATAGTAATCGCCTCCGATGTAGATGTTCAATACCGAGCGCTGTCTGGTCACATCAGTGCGCTGATCCAGCATAGAAACAAGTTCCTCTCCATTATACGATCTCCTTAGGAATTCACTGTAGCCCAAGAATTCTCTGATGCCATACCTGAAATTGGAGAATACGTTGAAGACATCCGTTTTATAGTTCAGGTTCAGATTGAGACTCTGGTCATCTGGAATGCCAGCCGTAGCGGTGATGGCCGTACTGAACCCCCCTTGCTTGTTCTTCTTCAAGATGATATTGATGATTCCTGCTGTCCCTTCTGCATTGTATTTGGAGGACGGATTGGTGATCACTTCCACCTTCTCGATGTTATCTGAGGGTATAGTCTCCAGACCTCCATTCTCTGTGAGTACAGAGGGTTTGCCATTGATCAGGATGCGCACACCTGTGTTGCCTCTCAAGCTTACCTCTCCGGCAGCATCTACTGAAACAGAGGGCACGTTGCTCAATACATCGGTCGCAGAGCCCCCTTTGGAGGTGATATCCTTACCTACATTGAATACCCGTTTATCCAGTTTGAATTCGATGCTCGATCGCTCAGCGGTGACATCCACCGCGTCCAATAATTGCGCATCTGGTTCTAATCGGATAGGGTCCAAGGTCAGATCTGAATCCAATGAGAGGTCATCCAAGAATAGAGGGCGAAAACCTATGAACTCGACCTTGAGGATATAGCGCCCACTGGGTGCGAGCACTTCGAAATGCCCTTGGTCATCGGTAGTAGTTCCGGTCACCAAGGAGCTATCGACAGGCGACAATAGGACCACCGTTGCGAATTCCAGAAACTGGTCCGAACGGGATTCGAGCACGGTCCCTTGCAAGCGGTGTTGCTGAGCGAGGCCTGACAGCGTCACGACAATCGATACGAGCAGAAGAGCACTTCGAATTCTCATGGTAGGATGATCTAGGGTAATTTGAATATGTGGTTATTCTCAACTGAGAATTCGAAAAGTGTATGGAACGGACATGAGCTGGATGAACTGCAATCAAGCCATGTGAGAGGTTTATAAGCGAATTCCACTGAATTCTAAGGACTGGACTCGAACTCGCTCTTAGTGTATCTTTGGTCGGAATTCAAAGACCATTTCATGCGCTATACCTACTTTCTGAGCCTTTTTAGCATCATCCTATTAGCATTCGGTTGCACCAAATACGAGGTGCTGAATAATCTGAATACTTCAAATTCGAGTGGTATGCCGCTTCTCAGTGATACCATCGAAGTGCTCAGCCTACCACCTTGTTTCGGTGACTCCATCTTCCCTCTGTTGGAAGGCGATAGCATCGTATTGGTTGGTTCCTTCATCGAAGAACCGGACAGCACCTTGCTGTACTTCGTACAGGTAGAATCCGGTCTTTCTGTGACATTCAATGAATTCTGTGATGATGTGGTGATCGACTATGATGATCCACAAGATGATGACGATGACGGAGAAGGAGATTCGGATGACGATGACGATGGGTACGGAGACTCTGACGATGACGATGATGGGGACTCGGACGATGACGATGATGGGGACTCGGATGACGATGACGATGGGTACGGAGATTCAGATGATGATGACGATGGGGAAGGAGACTCGGACGATGACGATGATGGCGACTCGGATGACGATGACGATGGATACGGAGATTCAGATGATGATGACGATGGGGAAGGAGACTCAGACGATGACGATGATGGCGACTCAGATGATGATGAGGATGACGACTCCGATGATGACGAAGACGATGATTCAGACGATGATGACGATGATTGATGATCTCTCGATCACCTGAAAAGAAATTCTACCGCTCAGTATTACTGGGCGGTTTTTTTTGTTCAGACGAGCTCTAGTCGAAGAATCTATCTCGCCATCGGATTCAATCAGTCCTTTACCCCATCCAGTCTACTTCTCACATCCTTCTTATATAGTCTTCCGATGGGAAGACTCTTTTCTCCGATCTGGACTTTATTCTGATTGAAGCTGTCCACCTTTTTGAGTGCCACGATGAAAGAGCGATGCACTCTAATGAACATCTCGCTAGGCAGTGATGACTCCAACGAATTCAATGTCATTTTGGATCGGATCACTCCCTGCACGGTCGTCAAGACCACATATGATCGCTGGCTTTCGGCAAATAGGATATCCTCGATATTGACCCGCTTATTCTGACCTTTCTCCTTGAGAATGATGTAGGTATCTACAGAGCTAGGAAGTGTTTCTGCGGGTCGATCCTCCTTCTCATTCAGCTTGTTGTAAGTCTGAAGAAGTCGTGCAAAAGAATAGGGCTTGAGCAGATAATCGAATACGTTGAGATCATAGGCCTTCACCCCATATTCTACATGGGCAGAGGTGATGATGCAAAGAGGTGGATCCGTCAATGATTGGTTGAATTCTATTCCAGAGAGCATAGGCATCTCTATATCCACGAAGAGTATATCGGCCGAATGGCTTCTCAAATATTCAGCTGCTTCGATGGCATTGCGACATACCTGTACCAATTGCCAATCCGGGACCTTTTCCAGATAGCTGCTCAGTAGTTCTATAGCAGGCTGTTCATCCTCTATGATCACACAGTTCTTCATGCTACATGGTCGGTCCTGTGGGCATTCTCATATAAGCCACATGCTCTCCATCCACTTCATGGTCGCGGTAGGTGAAGCCATCGGGATAAATGAGCTCCAATTGTTTGAGTGTATTCTTCAGCCCGATCCCGAGAGAGTGTTTCTCCACTTCCTTGACATGAGCATGTAACGGATTCTTGACCTCTACTTCCACTGCCTGAGCCTTGGAGCGGATATCAATATCTATGTTGACCTCTTTATCACTTCCATTGACACCATGCTTGAAGGCATTCTCTATCAGTGAAAAGATGAGCATAGGAGGGACCATACTCTCCTTTTCGAGTTGGAATTGAGCGTTGCATTTCAAATGTTCCCCATGCCGGCCCTGCTCGATACGTATATAATTCTGGATCAACTCCACCTCACGCGATAATGGGATGAATTCTTTCGAGCAGTCTTCCAGTACGAAACGCAGGAGATCGGAGAGTTCGATGATCATCTCAGGGGTCTTCTCCGATCCTTTGAGCGATTCATGATAAATGGAATTCAGGGTATTGAAGAGGAAATGTGGATTGACCTGGGCTCTCAGCATTTGTAGTTGTGCATCCGCTTTCTCCTCTCGGAGTCTGCTTGCACGTAGTTTCTCTTTCTTCCAGTCCCGATAGAATCTGAAGGCATTGAAGAGCCCGATGATCCCTATATATTCCAAGAAGTATCCCGCAAAACGATAGACATCCAAGAATTCGAATGTGTATTCTTCAGCATACAACCAAGGATAGAGTAGTTCCTGCATCAGTATCCTGCGCATCAATAGCGCAGCACCCAATGCCAATACTGCGGGAACGATGAGTCGCCATCGCTGCTCTTGTAGCAAGGGAGCGATGATGCGATAGGAGAGATAATAGGTCAAGGCCATAGCGATGGGCATCTCGAAGAGGACCATGAGGCTTACATCATGGAATTCCATGTTGTAGAGTCCGAGGGCCGCTATGCGTATCAGCGCATAGACCGTCCAGAATATGAGATGTACGCCCCAACGGTTCATACTGCAATATAGGTCCAGGATCAGAGTCGGGAAATTCTCGTGTACGAACGACCGGAAATCGGATATCAACGGTATCGGTATCTGTTGACAGACCATTGGTGGTCAGGAAGCTGACGTGTAGTCCTAAGTACTTGTAAATGCACATGATCTGAGACACATTTGAAGAAATAACTCAGACATGATCCGTCTACTATCCCTTATACTTTTAGTCCATCTGATCGCATGTTCAGGTTCAGGTCAAGAGGCATTGTTCCAAAAAATAGAGATCGGTCCATTGGTCGAAACACCATCTGGCTCAAGGAGCTGCAACTTCCTGGATGTGGATAATGACGGTCTGGAGGACATTCTCATCACCAACGGCACCTCAGGAGGAGAGGATAACATGCTCTATCTCAACCTGGATGGAGATGAATTCCAATTGCTGGATGGACCGGTGACCAATGACAATAGCCCCTCGGACGGAAGCAGCTGTGCAGACTATGACAATGATGGCTGGATAGACATCTTCACGGTCAACTGGTACAATGTGCCGAATCTCCTCTATCAGAACGATGGCACTGGAGCCTTCATAGAGATCGATACCGGTCTGGTGAGCACCTCCAATACCTATTCTGAGACCGCATCATGGGGCGATGCTGATAACGATGGTCTGCTCGACCTTTATGTGACCAACAGCGCAGGAAATCGGAGAAACCAACTCTTCAGAAATACGGGTACCGGCTATTTTGAGAAATTGGATGATATCGTTCCCACTTCGGATCTGGATTACTCCCGCAATGTGACGTGGACCGATTACGACATGGATGGCGATATGGATATCTACGTCACTAATGAGAATGGTCAGGTCAACGACCTGTATAGGAATGATGGAGATTTCGAGTTCGTCAAAGTGCTTGGAAATGGACTCGTACTCGATGCATTGACCACGATGAGCAGCTCATGGGCGGATGTAGACAATGACGGGGATCAGGATGTCTTCTTGGCCAATTATGACCAGGACAATCAGCTTTTCTTGAATGACGGTGAGGGTGAATTCAGCTCTGTAGAGGGGCCATGGGAAGGCGGTGGAGGATGCTCATTCTCCAGCAATTTCGCGGACTATGATAACGATGGCGATCTTGACCTATTCGTGACCAACGGATTCTGTCAGACCGACCTGAACAACTTCCTATATGAGAACTTAGGTAATGGAGATTTCCAGCAAGTGATGTCGGAACCCATGGCCATAGACAGCGGTTCATCCTATGGATGTGCATGGGGAGACTATAACAACGATGGATTCCAGGATCTGATAGTTGCGAATTGGCAAGACGAGACCCAGTCCAATTACCTCTACAAGAATCTGGGTAATTCAAATCACTGGTTAGAAATGCGTCTGGAAGGGGTACAGTCCAATCGATCGGCCATTGGAGCGAAGGTCTATTGCTATGCAGTTCTCGGAGGGGAGAATGTCACGCAGTTGCG
This sequence comes from Flavobacteriales bacterium, assembly GCA_013001705.1. NCBI lineage: Bacteria > Pseudomonadati > Bacteroidota > Flavobacteriia > Flavobacteriales > Flavobacteriales bacterium. Next base: position 155 of record JABDLZ010000277.1, on the reverse strand, counting down.
CGAAGTATCCGCCCAGACGGGGTACTGCGGTCAGAACAGCCTGATCGTTCATTTCGGATTAGGGGATGCTACTACGGTCGAATCCATCCGCATAGAGTGGCCCTCGGGAATCATCCAACAACTAGAAGGTCTGGAGGCCGATCAGATAGTGAATG
>JABDLZ010000276.1 GCA_013001705.1 Flavobacteriales bacterium | reverse complement strand
CTCTATATGGATGATGACCTCTTCGGCCCTGCTGTTCCGGCTCTGTCTCCACTCCGTATCCAGCACAATTCCTTGCAAGGATTTGATTTCGGAAACGGACAGGATGGACTCTTTGCACTGAAAGGTTCTCCAGCTGTAGAAGGAACCGCCTTGGATGATGACATCTTCGGTACCCTCCTATTGCCTGGTCCCGGTATGCCACGTAGTGTGGACCTATGGCCTATATTCCATACGGGTGTACCCAACTTCCCACCGTATCAGTTAGCTACAGGGAAAGAAGGAAACCCATTGGCAGCCGGTAAGCCATTCATCAACAACTTCCTACCCAACGGTGGTGACATGTTGCGACTGAATATGGCCGTACCACCTACCGACCGTCAGGACCCTGCTTTCAGTAGCCTCGGTATAGTGGCCGCAGCTGTGGCCGGTCTTACCGATCCTCAATACGCATCTACTGCTGATCTGCAGTTCATCCCCAACATGGATGGATTCCCGAACGGACGTAGACTGGAAGATGACGTGACACGTATCGAATTGCAAGCCGTGAGTGGTGTTGCCTTGGCCGCTATCGGTCTATGGTATGATGACTACACTGCAGGTGATCCGAATCCAGTGACACAGGATCTCCTGAACGTATTGACGTACAGTACAGGTGTAGAAGAGAACGACACCACCTTCAGAAGTGGATTCCCCTATGTGCAACTGCCATGGGAAGGAACCGGGAAATGCGGAGGTGCAGTGACTCAGGCCAAAAGCATGAGCACACCTACCTCGACCGTGAAGGGATTGGGCATCAATGTACCAGCAGTAAGTCTGGTGGCAGCTCCAAATCCTTTTGTAAGCTCCACCACCTTCACCTATACCGTGAACACCCCAGGACAAGTGGGTATCTACGTATACGATATGCAAGGCCGTCTGGTCACCACACTGGTGGACCAGGATATGAAGGCCGGCAGATATCAGGTAGAGTGGATCGGTGAGGATCGACCAGAAGGCATCTACCTCACCCAGGTAGTATCCAATGGTAAGGTGGTCCAATCCATCAAATCAGTGAAGACCAAGTAAAAAAACAGGTTATAGGGAGTCGTCATCCATAGATGATGTGCGGCTCCCTGTATCCGCAAACAACGAATACCATGAGAACTATGACCCCTACAACAGCAGGATATCTCTTGACCGCGATACTCCTAAGCTCACTACTCATCCTCAATGGGTGCAGTGAAGCCAAGACACATAAAAAAGACACTATGATCCACTCATCTACACAGACTTCGCAGCAGGCGCTCCCTGATGTCTTCATTCGTACCGGTGCGCTCAGCGAAACGGCTGAATGGGATCGCACCATCCAAGTAGTCGCTCAACTGACCGAGCGATTGAAAGAAGAACCCGATCATGTATCTAGCCTTATACGGATGTCCCAGATCTTCATGAATGAGGCGCGGATCACTGGTGAGCACGGACATTACTATCCGGCCATCCTCGATATTCTGAATCATGTATTGACCGTACCTGGGATCAGCGATGATGAACGATTCGATGCGCTCAGTATGAAGTCGGCCGTGCTGCTTTCTCAGCACAGATTTCCAGAAGCCAGAGATGTGGCCTTGGAAGCGGTACCATTACGACCTCACAACGCACAGATCTACGGTGCATTGGTCGATGCGCATGTAGAACTCGGACAGTATACAGAAGCCATCGTATTTGCCGAGAAGATGATGGATTTACGTCCTGACCTCCTATCCTATTCCCGTGCCTCGTATCTAAGAGAAATACATGGGGATATGGAAGGTGCAAAGGAAGCTATGGACCTGGCGGTGAAATCCGGCTATCCAGGCAATGAGAACACGGCATGGTGCAGACTGACCCTTGGTCAATTGCATGAGAAGACCGGAGATCTCGAAGCAGCTGAAGCTCAATACAGACAAGCTCTGGCCGAGCGACCGGACTATCCCTTCGCAACAGCCGCTCTGGCGAGTGTTGCCCAGAAGAAGGGTGAGTATGCTCAGGCAGAAGAACTATTGGAATCGGCTATAGCGGTCATCCCTGAAGTGTCTTTCTATGTGCAGATGGCAGAACTGTATGCGAGCACGGATAGAGAGGAAGAATCTCAACAGAAATTCCAAGAAGTATTGAATATGATGGCCGATGATGAACTACATGGTCACCGTATGGATATAGAGTATGCCAAAGCCTATCTGCATCTCGATCAGGATTATACAGCAGCGTTACAACGTGCGATGGTCGAGTATGAGCAACGTCCAAAGAATATTGAGGTCAATAAACTCCTTGCTCAAATCCATTTTGCCATGGGCAATGTAGATAAGGCGGCCCAGCACTTGGATGTCGCTACACGCACGAATACTCAATCCCATGAATTGCTAAATCTGAAAGGCTTGATCGAGGTTGAAAAAGGAAATGACGAAGTAGGCAAGAATTATCTCCTCCTCTCGAAGAAGATGAATCCATATCAGTCCGATATGTATTCCAAAACAGCAACAGAATTAATGGCCACATTATAGAACTAGGATTTTTGGTTGTAGGTCATAGCTAGGCGACCTGGTAGACTCTATCAGGTCGCCTTCTTCATACCGCCATCTATGGATTCGCTTTCATTGATCGAATATCAGGGCATCGACATAGTCCAGCTGTATGTCCTCCATCCAAT
>JABDLZ010000275.1 GCA_013001705.1 Flavobacteriales bacterium | reverse complement strand
CTTGAGCTCGATCATTCGTATCTGAGGATATCGCGTCACCAGATCCTTCATCTTGTCCATAGAGAAGTTTCCCTGCTCATCCCGCACACCGAAATATCCTGTACCGAACTGAAAACATACATCTGCTCCGAGGGCATGGTATGGGCTGAGCCCCCCTTCTCCGGTATTGTGATAATTTCCTGCTAGGGAAGAGCCTTGATTCAAAGCGGTGATGGCCGTTTTGGACAAGGAACCGTAACTCATTGCCCCGATATTGATAATGCTCCTCGGTCGATAGGGTCTTTTCCGACCATGTCTCAGTCCGATCACCTTGGCAGAAGGAAGGAAATCCTTCTCCTTGTACACCGGATGCCCTTCTTGCAGGCGAAAAGGGTACAAGGCCGGTTTGATCAGGACGAAATTCGGCTCGGACTGATTCTGATCCGTACCGAATCCCTGATAATTGTTCTCCTTCTTGGCGGATGAATAGATCCAGGCCCTTTGACTGCGATTGAAGGGTAATTCTTCCCGATTGTTGGCCACTATGTACTGGCGTAGTTCTGGGCCGATATTCTCCAACATGTAGCGGAAATGGCCGACCACTGGAAAATTATGGGAGATCGTGTGATGGCGATTGAAGAAGATATCGCGAATCGCCACTATGAGAAGGATAACTATGATCCATACCCACCAAGGAATCCCCAAGACTCCGATCACCCATACCATCGACAGCGTCATTCCTGTTTTATTCAGGTGTGTGAAATTATTACTTTGCAGCACTAGTCACATAGAACATGGATGATATACATCGAATAGTCGACCCCGGACCTGATTTTCACGTCACATCACTAGCAACCCATGTGTCTATGGAGAAATCGGAGAGCAAGGAACTCCTTAAGAAACAAGGCAAAGTACTCGATGAACTCCAACAGAGACTCTATGGGCATGCACGTCACAGCCTATTGATCGTCTTCCAAGCCATGGATGCAGCTGGTAAGGACAGTACCATACGTGCTGTATTCAGTGGAATGAATCCACAGGGATTCTTGGTGAGCAGCTTCAAGCAACCGACTTCTCGCGAACTAGCCCATGATTATCTATGGAGGATCAGTCGCCAACTACCCATGAGAGGTAAGATAGGGGTCTTCAACCGCTCGCACTATGAAGAAGTGCTCGTGTGCAAGGTACATCCGGAGTATATCACCTATCAGAATCTGCCGGATGTCTACAATGTATCTGATATCTATCCGGAATTCTATCAGAGGAGGTACCGCCAGATAAATGATTTCGAGCGCCATCTGCATGAGAACGGATATACGATCATCAAGTTCTTCTTGAATGTGAGCAGAGAAGAACAGGAGAAGCGTTTCCTGTCACGTATGACCCGACCGGAGAAACATTGGAAATTCAGCATGGGAGACCTGGAGGAGCGTCAACTTTGGCCCAGTTATATGGATGCCTATTCAGATGCGATCAAGAATACCAGTAAACCCCATGCGCCTTGGTATGCCATACCTGCAGATGACAAAGACTACATGCGAGCAACGGTAAGTAGGATCGTGATGTCCACCATGCAGGAGATGGATCTGGAATATCCAGAGGTCACAGCCAAACAGATACAGGAGATCGAGGAGGCCCGAAAGATCCTCGAGAATGAAAAAGTGAAATCGAAATAAACCATTCTAGCAATGTCATTGGCAGAACTTTTCGAATCAGGTGAGATGAAGGAGCATAAAGGCGCCTTTCGCAACCTAGTGCTCATTGCCAAGGCCGATGGATTCATCAGTGAAGTGGAGAAAGAGATGCTGGACCGTATGGGAGATTTCCTAGGTCTACGAGATGACCAAAAGGCAGACATCCTCAGTAATCCGGAGAAATATCCCATCAATCCACCGGTCAGTCTGCAGGAACGGAGAGAACGCTTGGTGGATCTCGTACGGATGGTGATGGTGGATGGAGAGATCGATGCTCGAGAGATGAAGGTGCTATACAAGTGTGGTGTAGGTCTGGGATACAAGGACACAGATCTTCCTTACCTGGTCAACCGTATTCAGCACTATATCCTACAAGGGATGGATCGGAATGGGGTCATCGAAGCCATGCTGAGTGAGCAGGTCTGAGCCAACTCTGGCAGATTGGGTGCATGCTTCACGTCTACGCACCTTACCCTTGGCACTGAGTACCATCATCACTGGAGCAGCCTTGGTCATCGACCATCACCCCGAAAACTTCTCCTTGCCGATCTTCATCCTTACCATCTGGACCACCATCCTTCTACAAATCCTATCGAACTGGGCCAATGATTTCGGAGACTTCACGCATGGTACGGACGATGAGACCCGGCTCGGTCCCATGCGCTCTATGCAAAGTGGGCGCATCAGTGTCCTTCAGATGCGAAGCGCCATTGTCATCCTTGCAATCACCTGTCTGGTAAGCGGTCTTGTTCTTCTTTACTGCAGCGGAATATTGCTGAGCCTCAGCGGATTCCTATTCATCTGCTTCGGTCTATTGGCCATTTGGGCTGCGATACGTTACACAGCAGGTCAAAATCCGTATGGTTACGCAGGTTGGGGTGATCTGGCCGTATTCATCTTCTTCGGATTGCTCGGAGTACTAGGTAGCTCCTACCTGCACTTGAAGAGCATACCCCTCACACTACACGTACTGCCAGCATCCAGTATGGGATTTTTGAGTGCGGCCGTGCTCAATTTGAACAACATGCGAGATGCCAAGGACGACCGCCATAAGGGAAAGACCACCATGGCCGTTCGGTTGGGAGCATACACGTCCAAGATCTACCATGCGTGCTTGATCAGCTTTGGCTTGATCAGCATGATCATCTACTCTATTCTGAGCTATGAGAGTCCTCTGGATTTCTTGTATCTAGTGATCAGCCCTGTTCTTCTGCTTCATGTCATACAGGTATTCAAAGTGGAGACGAGTAGGGACTTGGATCCAGAACTCAAAAAAGTAGCCTTGAGCACTTTCTTCATGTCTGTCTTGTTGTTCATCGCACAAATCCTTTGACGTGAAGGCAAGAGCGTATCCCTATATCCTCCGATTCAAATTCCAAGCAGGAACATCACGTGGGGTGATGACGGAAAAAACAAGCTGGATCATCGAGGTCTCACATCAAGGTCAAGACTACTATGGTGAATGCGGTCTGCTTGCAGGATTGAGTATAGATGACAGGGAAGGCTACCGTTCAGTCCTGGCAGAATCACTTGTTGCCTTTGAGAATGATGCATTGGATCTTGGTTCTTTGCATGACTGGCCCAGTATACGCTGTGGTTGGGAGATGCTCTTGAACTGTCTGGAAAACGAAGACCCTTCAATGGTCTATTCCAGTGAATTCAGAAAAGGGAGACCCATACCCATCAATGGCCTCATATGGATGGCCGATGCTGCCTCCATGCAGTCCCAAATAGAAGCCAGACTGGAAGATGGATTCGATTGTATTAAGATGAAGATCGGGGCCATAGACGTGGAAAAAGAACTCGCTCTGTTGAAGTCACTCCGCAAACGATTCGATTCTTCCCAGATAGAGATCCGGGTGGACGCAAATGGCGCATTCAGTCCGAAGGAAGCTGCAGAACTCCTCCCGCGATTGGCCGACTTGGAGATTCACTCTATTGAGCAGCCTATTGCTCGCGGACAGTGGGATGAAATGGCCCGACTCTGCCAAGAAGGGGTGCTACCCATTGCTTTGGATGAGGAATTGATCGGAATTACCGACCCTACTCATCAAGCTAGGATGGTCCAGCATATCTCCCCCCAGTACTTGATTCTTAAGCCCTCCTTGATCGGAGGGTTCCAAGTGGCCGATCGATGGATAGAGCTTGCTGAGTCCATAGATGCGGGATGGTGGGCCACTTCTGCCTTGGAATCCAATATCGGACTCAACGCTATCGCGCAGTGGTGTGGGACCAAGGACCTAGTGCTACCTCAGGGATTAGGCACCGGAAGTTTATATCTGAACAACATTCCCTCCCCGCTCAGCGTCAAGCATGGACAGATAGCCTATGACCGATCCCAGGTGTGGGACTATAGCCCCTTACATGATCGATGATTCCTTCAAGATATCGGGTCGGCCCTATCAGGAATGGCTGAAAGATCACGCAGGATCGACCGATGCTTTTCATCAGCAGATCATCTTGCAGATAGAGCGATGGAGCTCGGATGCTGAAGTCATGCACCTGAAGACTTCCGGTTCGACCGGAGAGCCAAAGAGCATTGCCTTGAAGAAAGACTGGATGATGCACTCGGCCCGAGCGACTGCAAAAAGACTTGACTTGGCTCAAGGTCAGAGCGCTCTACTCTGTTTGCCTGTGCAATTCATTGGAGGGCTCATGATGCTCGTTCGCGCGATGGTACTAGGTATGGACATCTATCCCATCCAGCCCTCCATGGATCCCGAACTCCCGGCCCAAGGAAAATTCGACTTTGCAGCGATGACGCCTCCTCAAGTAACGTCTCTACTGGATAGAGGAAATGTGCTAGAACGTATACACTGTTTGATCATCGGTGGAGCACCCGTCTCAGCCCTACTGGAATCCCGGATCAGAGAAGCAAAGACTTCTATCTACAGTACCTATGGAATGACAGAGACCGCAAGCCATATCGCTCTGCGTGCGCTCAATGGGGATGAGCGTGCTAGGTATTTCAGAGGCCTCCCCGGAGTAGAGTTCTCGACCGATGATCAGCATGCTCTTGCCATTCGTATCCCCTTTATGGATGATACGGTCATTCAGACCCGTGACGTGGTAGAACTCTTGGATGCACAGCGTTTCATTTGGAGAGGGCGTATCGACCACGTGATCAATTCCGGTGGATTGAAGGTCCATCCAGAAGAGATAGAGTCTGCATTGGCACAATACATACCTCATCCATTCATCATCCATAGCATTCCCGATCCAGTGCTGGGTGAAAAGGTAGTTCTGACGATAGAATCCGAACAGGTAGGACCATTATCACCCGAACTCCGATCAGTCATTCAAGGTCTTGGAGCCAAGAGACCTCGTGAGGTGTTCTCGATCAAACGCTTCCCTCGAACGGCTTCTGGAAAGATCCTTCGGCTGATCGATATCTCAGGGATACAGCCTATAGACCTGGACTTATAACACCGAATGGTTGGAAAAAGGATAAGTGACACACCCGTCTCTGTGGGTCACAATGTCGAAAATTGTGAGATGTATTCTCTTTGGCTCAGTATTGGCATAGCTGCACTCCGATGAACGGTCTTAAGACCTATATCTCATTAGTCACTTTGTGCATGGCTATGTGGTCAGGCCAGATCCATGGTCAGCAGGATCTCATACGGGTGATCGACACCAGTTGCGAAGAGATATGTGATGGATCTGCCGAGCTGATCACTTTCCGGTATCTACCTGAACGCTACTTCTATTGGATGTCAGAATCCGATGGCAAGTATCATCCGATGAACGAGGCCGTTCTGGAGGAATTATGTCCGGGCCAGTACCGTATCCGGAAGGTGGACGTGCAGATGGATGAAATTCCGATCGGAGAATTCCAAGACACCACCCTTATGGGATTCGAGGGGATCTCTCGATTCGTATTCTCGAGCACGGGTCGCAAGGAATTGAGCTTATACATGCGCTTGGATCGTGAGATCAACCATCTCAATTATTATCTGAAAGCAGAATACAGCATAGATGGAGGAGTCACATGGTCTTCATCCCAACAATTCCATCAAAAGGTGATGGAAGATGCTGCGGGCCGTAAGCACATCTATTACATGCTCAATTTTCCCCGGAGTGCACATGATCAAGAAGAGATCATAGTCAAGATCTATCAGCGAAAGACCGAGCAATTGAGCGGTCAACCGCAATTTCAAGTACTTCGGTCATTCATCGAATCCAAGGAGTATGAAGAGTACGCTTTCGAAGTCGGGATCAAACATCATATACGCATCCAGAGCACAGTATCCAACGAGTTGGAGGGTGGAGATGGATATATCTCACTGGCCTTGAGAGGAGGTACACCTCCATATCAGTGTGAGTGGGATGATGGTACAGAAGGTCTGAAGCGGACCCATTTGCAACGTGGCACGTATTCAGTCAAAGTGCGGGACAGGAAGAACTGTCAAGAGACCGCTCGATTCGTTGTGCTCCCGCCTGAAGGAGAAGAGAGCCTGGGTCGATTTGCACTCGATGCACGTGAAGACCTGATAGGGACATTCCGTCTTCAGATCAAGGATCTCTATCGCAAACCGTTGGAACTGATCATCACTTCTCTGGACAGCACCATGGTCAAGAAGTTCGAGATCAACCCCTTGTATGAGGACCTGACCATGGACCTCGACCTATCCTTTCTGAACACCGGAGAATACCAAGCTACATTATCAACATCCGGTTTTTCTAAGAATGTGGCCATCCGGATCGATTGACGCTCCTTTCAGAGCAAATTAGATGTGACTTAATATGTGATTGCCCGTCTCAAGATCGATTGATCGTGATCGGACCATTATTCAACAAGATTGGCTAAAGAATCGGACGAGGATATCGTCAGGAAAATAGTAGAGACCAATGAGCATGAGCTCTTTGGAGAATTATACGAGCGATACAAGACCAAGGTCTACCACAAGTGTATCTCATTCTCCAAAGATCAAGACGAGGCTAAAGATCTGCTACACGATGTTTTCTTGAAGACATTCACCAGTTTGTCCAGGTTCTCCGGTCGGTCCTCATTCTCGACCTGGCTGTACAGTATCACGTACAACTATTGCGTGGACTATGCTCGCAGCAAGAGGAAGCGGAGGACTGAAGACATCGATGAAAGGTGGGATATAAGTGATAAGGACGATGAAAAAAATGAACGCGAACTCATGTCCATGCATGCCGAACGCTTGGGAAGCGTATTGGATCGAATCAGTCCCAATGAAAAGGCCATTCTGCTGATGAAGTATCAGGATGGATTCTCGATCAAGGAGATCATGGGAATGCTGGAATTGAGTGAGAGCGCGGTGAAAATGAGGATAAAGAGAGCAAAAGCAAGTGCACTGGAAAACTATCAAGAACTATTTGCAGAGGACCTGATATGAGCGGCAACCCATTCAAAATAATCGAACCCACAGAACAGGCTCCCGAGTCTGTCAGAGGGGAATTGATGGGCAGCATTGACAATGTGGTGCTCATGCTGAGGTTTGTACAGCTCTTTGTGGCGGACACTACCGCTGTAGCCCTCAACAAGATGAAGATCGACCTGGACACCAAGAAAGACAACCCTAACAACGAAGACCGATGAATCTATTGAACGAACTCAAAGAAGCTCTGACCCGATCTTTGGAGATGATACTCGATGGCTTTGCGAGTGCATTGCCCAAACTCATCCTTGTCATCATCTTACTCCTGGTAGGTTGGATGGTATCCAAATTGGTAAAGAAGCTTATCGTAAAGGCCCTCAAGCTCATCAAACTAGATGATGCCATGGACCGTTTGGAATTGAGCCCTACCCTGTCAGGAATCGGGATCTCCAGTACAGCTGGATTCATCGGTTCAGTAGCCTATTGGATGATCATGCTCATATTCTTGCTCACTATAGCAGAGGTCATCAATATGTCCATTCTATCTGAAGGAATCGCTGCTATCCTATCCTACATTCCTCAATTGCTCATAGCACTGGTCATTCTCATATTCGGGATGTTCATCGCCAATATGATCAAGAACCTGGTCTACAATGCGACCGATTCTATCGGCCTGAAGGGTGCGCGGGTGATCAGTAATATCGTGTACTACGTGCTCTTCATATTCATTGCCATCACCGCCATCAATCAGACCGGAGTGGATACCAGTATCATCACTTCCAATGTCACACTCATCTTCGGTGCTATGTTGTTGGCATTCGGCATCAGCTATGGCGTGGCATCAAAAGATATCATGGCCAATATGCTCTCGACCTTCTATCGCAAGGACAAGTTCAGAATAGGTACGCGGATACGGGTCAACGGTATAGAAGGAGTGATCAAAGAAATGGATAGTCTATCCATCACTTTAGAACACGAGGGGAAACAGACTGTCATCCCCATGAAACATCTAGTGGAGAATGTCGTAGAGGTCCTCCACTGACAAGAAGCTTATCAAATACAAATCAGCAATTTTAAAACAGGATCTATGAAACAAAGAGCACTTACAATCGCATGTGCCATACTATTCACTTCTGGGGTTTGGGCCCAAGAAGCAGCGCAAGACACCACCTGGAAGACCGGTGGTCTGGTCGCTATCAATCTCTCGCAAGTCAGCTTGACCAATTGGGCTGCTGGAGGATTCAGCTCCATTTCAGGAAATGCAGCCCTCAACCTTTTTGCCAATATGAAGGAAGGCAAGAATACTTGGGACAACACGCTGTCTCTGGGCTATGGACTCCTCAAGCAAGGAGATGATGGAGACGTGCAGAAGACCGATGACCGCATCGACCTATCATCGAAGTATGGTAGAGAAGCTTGGAACCCGAAGTGGTATTACAGTGCTTTGGCCAATTTCAGAACCCAGTTCACAGAGGGATTGGGAAGTGAAGTAGAATTGTCAGATGGAAGTACTGAGCGCTATGTCATCTCTGACCTGTTGGCTCCAGCCTATGTGCTGGCTTCTTTGGGTCTGGACTACAAACCCAATGACAAGTTCACTGTATTCATCTCTCCGGTAACAGCCAAATTCACCATCGTCAATGACGATGTATTGGCCGCAGGAGGAGCTTTCGGTGTAGACCCAGGGGTGGTAGGATATACGGAAGAAGACGGATTCTTCGTAGTCGAAGAGGGTTCCAACAGCCGATCAGAATTCGGAGGATATCTGAAATCCAGCTACACCACAGATATCATGGAGAATGTGAAGTTCTCTACTATGTTGGATCTCTTCTCGAATTATGAGAACCCAACCTACATCGATGTCAATTGGGATGCCCTCATCGGAATGAAAGTCAATGACTACATCAACGTTACCCTAGGCACTACGGTTCTTTATGACCACGATATCAAAATTGTGGATGAAGACGGTGATGTCGGTCCTCGCACACAGTTCCGTCAGATTTTCGGCATCGGATTCGCATATACGTTGTAATATTGATGAATAATATAGACAAGATGAAGAATACGATAAGAACCATCTTCGGTATCGCCTTGATGACATTCGCAGTCAATACGATGGCCCAAGATGAAAAAAAGGCCGAGGTCTCTGAAACCCATCCGGAAGTAGAGCATTTGGCCAAGACGTATGATCTCACTCCCGAGCAAGTACAAGCCATCACCGAGATCTATGCAGAAAGCGCTGAGCGCAACATGTCCCTTGACAAGGAAACAAAAGATCTCAAGGTGAAGTATGGTGAGAATATGAAGGAGATGACTCCTTCTGAAAGGGACCAGACCAAAGGCCAACTCGAGGACTATACCAAAGAGCGCAAGATGCTCGAAATGGTACGCGAACGTAAAGTCATGTCCGTTCTGACCAAAGAACAACTCGAGAGGTACAAAGAGGCAGCTGCTCAACGCGCAGAAGAGCGCAAACAGCACGAGATGAAGGAGAAGATGGAGACGAAGGAGAAGATCGAGATGAAGGAGAAAAGTGAGATGAAGGAGAAAAGCGAGAAGTGATTCGCTCAGAATATCCTAGGAACAGAAAAGGGGCCACGCGGCCCCTTTTCTTTTATCAGACTGCGAGTCTATCTCACTTGACGGCAACCGCTAGATAGCGGGTCCCTGACCAGAATTCACCCGGATCAGTGATGAATATCTCCTTGTACTGCTTGCCATCCATGATCAGTTCATAGCTCTCTGTAGGATGCGCTGAGATCAGTTCCACATCATCGGATTCCAAAGGCAGGCGTTGCACTTCGCGTATATCCAATTCAGTGAAATATTCTTTATTGAAGTCATCCTTGAGCTTCCAAGTGGATCCGAGTCCGAGAACTCCTCCCTGCTTCTCAGCCACATGCATCTCCTCCAATTCACGTTTGCTACCGTAGGCGAAATAGGCCTTGTGCAACTCGGAATCCTGCATGGAGCTAATAAGTAGCTGCTCATTGTATTCGTCCAGTAGATCGGCATAACCTTCTTCCAGTTCTACCAGCCGTACCTTGAAATCCTCTATCTCTTTCTGACGGTCCAAGAGATCCATCTTCAGATTGGCCACGAGACGCTCGAACTCGTACAACTGACCATTGGATGTCTTCAACTTCAACTCTAGGGATTGGATCTTCTCCTGGTTCTTTTTGATCAGACCATCCACCAAAGCGATATCATCGATGATGGATTGCTGCGGTGAATCCGAGAGATCCGAATCGCCTACGGTCAGGCCGTCCAGCAATTGCTCCCTTTGAGTAATGTCCCGTAAGTCCATCTGTATGCTCTCCAAGCCACCGACCAGGTCCTCGATCGCCAATTCTTTTTGTCGCATCTGCTCTTTCAGTTGCTCGTTGACTCCTTGTAGTTGTTCTACCTCCTCATTGCTACATGAGCTAAGTATCAGGGCAATCATCACCCCCAGTATCGCTGTATATTTCATCATTTCGCGTATTAAATGGTTCATCGAATCAGTTCATAGATATGACGTGATCCATGCTGGAAGATTATCCCTATCAGGGACTATTCGACCAAACCCCGCCATCAAGGCACGAATGCAGAAATATCCGGGTACAATCCAAGGCAGTATGCAGCACAACTCGGCCTTTTCGACCCTGTAGGAGCCGGATTCATCTAAAAGGCCTGTGATTATTGGCCTCGAGCGATTCGAGACGATAATTTTGAACGGAACGGCAAGCTAATTGTATAATGAAAGGCATGTATCAGAAAATTCTCTTTACAAGCGTCCTAGGTATGGCTTTTCTGGCCAGCCCAGCACAGGTCGATCTTTCCAAATACTCAGCTACTAAACGCACCAAGATCGCTGAAGAGGAGCAAATAGCATCCGAGACCGATCAAGTGTTCCAAACGCTTATGACTCAAGGAGTCGAGTTCTTTGAGAACAACGAATTCGAGCAGGCCATCGACCGTTTTGAAGAAGCTGGTGAGCGTAGACCGCTAAACGTATACCCACCGGTCATGATCGAAGATGTGCGACTCGCCATGGACCTGTATGTGGAAGAAGAACCTCAAGAAGAGGAGGTCGAAAATCCAGTGGAAGAGCAATCGAAAGAACCTGAATTGACCGCTGAAGAACGGGTGGAACAGATGTATCAGGCCGAACTGGCCAAGGTCTACAAAGACATGCCCCCACCCCCCA
>JABDLZ010000274.1 GCA_013001705.1 Flavobacteriales bacterium | reverse complement strand
CAGTGGTCTACTCGGCCATGGATGCGGAAGGGAATATGGTACAATGCTCATTCTCTGTGACGGTGTTCGACAACATCGACCCTACGATCACCTGCCCGCTTGATATAGTGGCTTCAGCTGATCCAGGAGTGTGTACTTACACCGCAGATGTATCTCCAGTAGTGGATGATAATTGTGCTGTGGATCGTGTAGAGTATGATATGACCGGAGCTTCCGCAGGAAGCGGTGTCATCTACACTGCCGATCTTCCAGATACCCTGGGTGGTTTTGCATTCGCGGTAGGAACGACCTACGTCACCTACACCGTCTATGATGAGCAAGGCAATTCTGTGGATTGTATGTATTCGGTCGTCATCACCGATGATGAGGATCCGATCATAGACTGCCCAGATGACTACCTCGTAGGTACTTCAGGGACGATCTATGCCAACGGTCTGACAGGAGCTACACTGCCTCTCGATCAACTGGTCTACACCGGTTCGGATTGTGAGACTACAGTGGATAGCTTGATCATCACGACTACGGATAACTGCTGTGTATCCAGTGTTCAGTATCGCATACTGAATGCCGCGGATAGCAGTATCTACAGGAATTGGGAGGCTTTCGCCAATCTACCTACTCCTCCAGACGGTGATCAGATCCTGGATCTGAGCAGCCAGATCTTCGAGAAAGGTGAGTGGATCGTAGAGCTTCGCTCTTGGGATTGCCATATGAATGAAGGCCTATGTGACTTTGTTGTCACTGTCTTCGATGACGAGGCTCCGGCCTTCGATTACTGCCCGGATGACATCGTTATGGATAATCTCCCCGGAGAGTGCTTTAACAATGCCGGATGGCATGAGCCCGAGCTGGAAGATATCTTGGACAACTGCCTACCAGAATGTCCGGTATCTCTAGAAGGACCTTATGTCTCTTTCGACAGCGATGCTGATCTAGCTAACATCGATCCTACCATTACTGTATTCGGTGACGGCAACGTATTTGCTGCCTTCCCAGTGGGAGTTCGCTACATCAAGTACAAGGCTACTGATGACGCAGGAAACACTGTCTTCTGCATCTTCTCAGTGACCATCAACGATGTAGAGAAGCCGACTATCGAGTGCCCAGAGAACTCTACACTGACCTTCGACTTCGATTGTGATACCCTCACGCTTGGGGATTACAGAGGTCTGGCCATTGTGGATGACAACTGTGGAATCGATGTAGGTGCAACTACCCAGAGCCCAGCTCCAGGTACCTTGATCAGTGACATCGCGGGAATCACACCGAATACCGGTGAGAGTTTCGTAGTGACCATCACTACCTACGATCACAGTGGTAATTCGGAGTCTTGTGACTTCACCATCACTATCGAGGATAACGTAGGACCTACGATTGCATGTCCTGCAAATCAGATCGTCATGACCGGTCCGGATGATACGGATTGTATGGTACCTCTCGCTGATTACAGAGATGAGGCTACGGCCCAGGTCGCTTGTGGAACGGAAGAACCTACAGTGACTCAGGACCCTGCCCCTGGCACCATGATAGCAGGTCCGATCAACATCATCGAGCTGATAGCTACTGATTCTCAAGGAAACAGTACGTCATGTCTCTTCAATGTAGGTGTCGTGGATAACACACCTCCTACAGGATTCTGCTACGCTGATCCCGATACGGTGACTGCAGCTATAGGAGAATGTGAAGCAGATGTACTGCTCAGAGCTCCTTCGGTCTCTGATAACTGCGATGCCGATCTGAGCCTGAAAGGGGTCAGAAGCGATGGCGAAGCAGATATCATTGCTTCTTCTGGAGCCTTCTTCAACGCCACATTCTCAGTCTATGTGACTACTATCACATGGATCGCTACAGACGATGCGGGTAATTCTGCTGAGATCTGTCAGAACACCGTGGTGGTCGATGAGGCCATGAACGAGGCCAACGAGCCGAATGCCGGTTGTACGGATAAGACCTTCGGTCTGAAGAACAGCGGTACGGTCACGCTTTGTGCGGATGATATCGGTTCTGGTACGGATAATTGCGAGAATGGTGAACTCACCCTACTCCTTCATGTAGAAGGTAGTGGAGAAGAGCCTAGCGAGTGTATCACATTCGATTGTGATGACATAGGCACCTTCGAGATCTGCTTGATCGTGATCGACCAGTCCGGTAATGAGGATCGCTGCTACAGCTACCTCACTATCCAGGATAAGCGCGATCCGCACATCAAGTGCCCAGCTGATATCACGATTGCATGTCACACGGACAATGATGGTGACCCCGATCCTGGAGTGGATGTTCCATTCCCAGCGATCTCACCGTTCAGTCAAGTGGACTTCGATGCATGGAACCCAGCTACCGATGCAGGTGCTGATGCCGTTCTCGGTATCACAGGTGCACCGTTGGCCATGGACAACTGTGGTGGAACTGTCACTTACTCTGATGAGTCCACACAAGGAGATGATCCAACACAATGTGATTTCTATACATATATGATCACACGTACATGGAGAGTTGAGGATAACGAGGGTGCAGTGGATTCTTGTGATCAAGTGATCACAGTCAAGGATACCATCGCTCCGTACTTCACCACCGCTCCTAACATGCTGGATCGCTTCATCAACTGTGATGATCCGAATGCAGGATTGTACCTAGGCTATGCCTTGGATCTGGAGCCAGAAGCTGAAGACCTCTGCTATGTGGAGTTGGAGTTGATCTCCGATGATACACTCACCTTTGAAGGATGTACTTCATGGTTGGGTCAGCCGAATGTATTCGAGCAGCGTGTGAGAGTATGGCAAGCGACCGATGCCTGTGGTAACTCTGTTACTTACGAGCAACGTATCAGCTTCCAAGACTTTACGGCTCCGGCCATCGTATGTCCGAATGACGGTGCGACCATAGATGTCACAACTGATGCCGATCTCTGCTCCACATTCGTGCCTCTGCTAGCTTCTGCTACAGATTGCCAAGAAGTAGAGTTCTGGTATAATGTGAAGAATGTCAATACAGGTGCTGTTGCTGGACCATTTGCTGGGAACGATGCTTCCCAGACCTTTGGACCAGGTAACTACTGTATCGAGTTCTACGCTGAGGATCCATGTGGTAACCAGTCGAGCTGTCAGACCTTTGTCAATGTGACGGATGATCAGGCACCTACCATCAACTGTGACTTTACAAATGATGTGACGGTCGGTAGTTCTTCCTCTGAAGACGCATGTGAAGGCGTTGCTGTGATAACAGCGCCATTGATCGATGACAATTGTGCTGCTGAACTCCGAATATTCGGAGAGGGAGCAGCTGATATATTCGATCAGGCGTTCCCATTCGCAGGATTCACCTTCGGTCAACCGCTGCCTGTTGGAGTGACGACTTTATACTGGTATGCAATCGATGAGGAAGGTAATTCTTCAGACACCTGTGTGCAGGTGATCACTGTGATCGATGATATCGCTCCGGTAGAGATCGGACCGAACTTCTGTCCTGAAGATGTGACCCTCTATACCTCTATGGATGGATTTGCGAACTACAACTGTTCGGCTCCATACAACTGGAAGACACCTGATCTTGCAGACGACTGTGGGGTTGTGTCCTACCAGTGTGTGATCACTCAAGGTGAGAACACCCTACTCGGACCTGAGGAGACTACGAATAGTTCATCACTGACCTTCCAATTCCCTGTGGGTACATCTACGGTGGCCTACTTGGCGACAGATGCCGCAGGTAATTCCTGGACGTGCTCATTCGATGTAACGGTGATAGATGATGAGGACCCAGTGGTCGTATGTCAGGATCTATTCCTGTTCCTCGGCCCTGATGGTACTGCATCTATCGCTGCTACCGAAGCCGATCCAAATCCATTGACTATCAATGGCGGATCCTATGACAACTGTGAGGCCTTCTTCTATGTGAGTCAGTCTCAGTTCAGCTGTGCTGATCTAGGTGAGAATCTGGTCATCTTGACGGTCTTCGATGCTGCGGGTCATACCGTGAGCTGTGAAGCCACTGTCACAGTGATCGATCCTCTACCTCCTACGATCGAGTGTGCAGCAGATACGACTGTGACCACAACTGGCGATGGAGTGCCTGGAGACTGCCACTATGAGGCAGGAACCGAGTTCGATCCTGAGATTGCGGATAACACCGCTCTAGGTGATAACGCGAGGACGATCGATGGATCAGGTCCATGGGCCGGATTCATGAATGTCTTCGAGACACCGGAGAACGGTGGAGCTCCCGCATTCGCAACAGGATGGGGTGTAGCTGATATCGTTGCACTTATCGATGCAGGAACGAACACTGTCGAACTGAAGCCGAACCGTATCGGTGATCTGGACCCATACTGGTTCAACCCCGATGGATCTGGTAACAAGATCATGGAAGGTTCAGCATTCATCCCGGCCAATGAGTTGCTTGGTCAGACATTCACCTTCAGTGGTGAGGTCACCAGCAATGATCTGGATGAGGACTACATAGCCTATGCATTCATCCGAGTGTTCACTGCTGACTTCAGTGTGCTCCTAGAAGAGAACACCGCTGCACTCGTTGCCGGTGAGACCTTTACAGTGGCCTACTTGAATTCTCAGCCTACTGCGGGTCAGATCCAATACGGATTCACTATCCGCGGAAGAGCTGCCAACCCAAGGACTGCTGACGGAACTTCTCCGTTCTACGATCCTGTAGATGGAGCATTCTGGGATGCGGCCTATGAGGCACTCGGTTCTGTGGTCATCGGCTCTGTAGAGGCATGTGACTTGACACTGACCAATGACTATAACGGTGAAGCAAGCCTAGATGGCGAGTCCTTCTCAGCTACTGGCTCACCATATAGCATCACATGGACAGTGGAAGATGTAGCTGGTAACTCGGCCACGTGCACGAATACCATCACAGTACTGGATGATGAATTGCCATCATTCTCTTACTGCCCAGATGATATCTCGCTGCCTGCATTGACCAACAACTGTCTCGCACTTGCGTCTTGGACTGAACCGACACTCGGTGATGTCGATGACAATTGTGGAGTAGCAAGCTTGGCCGGTCCGTTCTCCAGCGATCCGACTGTACAGATCCTCGGACAATCGAATGGCAATGCCTTCGGTAACTTCCCGATCGGTACGACTACGGTGAGCTATGTAGTGACTGACCTGTCAGGTAATACCAGTACCTGTGAATTCACAGTGACCGTTACGGATACGCAAGCTCCTCTCGTATTGTTCTTCCAGGACTACTATGAGTATGACTTCGATCCGAATGTGTGTGGAGCTACGGTGGATGTGTTACCTCCGGTATGCTACGATCAGTGTGGTGACTTGAGCTATCTCTGTCTCAATACGGGAACTTCTTCTGGACTGGATGACTATCCAGCCGGTGAAGAGACCGCTGTGACCTGGATCGTGACGGATGAAGCCGGTAATTCTTCTGTGATGACTGCTACAGTCAAAGTGGGAAGAATCGGACCAGCATCCAACTTGCAAGCAATCTGCCGTCCTGATAAAGGATTCATGAAGCTCAAGTTCGATCCTGCACCTGGTGCTCAGCGCTACTTGATCCAAGTGAGAGAGCAAGGTGGTACTGAATTCCTATGGGTGGAGAGGAACTACAATTCCAACATCCATGTGGCATACCTCCCAATGGATACGCTACCTCCGGGTAACTATCAGTGGAGAGTCGTTTCTCTCTGTAAGTTGGACGATTCGCCCAACCTACCAGGATGGACGGAGTACACCAAGCGTTACACCAGCTGGAGAAATATCTCTATGCCATGTGGAACAGCCATAGTAGAAGGTGGAGAAGATGCAGCAGCTAACAAGCTTCTGTCTGAAGAGATCTACTCCGTAGACATCTTCCCGAACCCGAACACTGGAGAATTCAGTATCCGCACAGACATGGAGATCTTCAATCTCGAAGTCATGGATGCTGAAGGTAAGTTGGTGCACAGACAGGATAGAGTGACCGATCAGTTCATGACCCTCGACCTCGAGGAATTGAACAACGGTATCTATCTAGTGCGATTGATCAGTGATGATGCTGTCGTAACTAAGCGAGTGACTATCCAACGATAATCCTATAATCAAACAAACCCAGGGGCTGTCCATTGCGGACAGCCCCTTTTTTTATGGCATATTGAGTACTAGAACTGCTTGATAGTCAGGGGATAGCTTGGTCACAGGGATAATTTCATCGATAAATACTGGCGATTCATCGACAAATGACATAATTTAGACCTGTTCTGGAAGAAATTCCGGAATACTAGACCACTAAACCAACTAAGTATGACTGACCAACCAGCGTTTGCAAAACAGCTCGATACCCTCCGTCTTAAACTCAGTGAATATCATGTAGGGGATGTAGACTGGACAGAAGAAGACCGGTTCTTCATCCAGCGATTGGAGGATCTCCCTTTTGACTTTCAGATCGTTCAATGCCTCGCCAGTAATGAATTCCAAGAAGTGAATGGATTGGAAGAGTCCTTTGGCCATGACAGTGGAACTTTCGATCTGGATTCCTTCTATTGGAATGTTCATCCAGAGGATCTGGCCGAAGTCATTTCTACAGACATCCAACTCATCACCTGGCTCAATAGGGCCCGGAATGGATCTATCAAGCGCACATTGCTTACAGCCCAATTCAGGTTTGCCGATCGCTCAGGTACGTATCATATCATCAATCGGAATTCATTCATCATCAAACAGGATGATGCAGGAAGAGCGGCATGTGTATTCCACTTCTTCGTGGATGTCACCGATACAGAGCAATTCGGAAGGGTCCGCTATCGATTCCAACATCCCGGTCAACGAAAGCGTAGGTCGCGAACCAAGACCCAGATAGGTGTTATCCTGACCAAGCGGGAAGAAGAGGTGCTACGCTTGATCGTCAAAGGATACTCGAGCGAGGAGATCAGCAAGCGATTGTATATCTCCAAAGAGACGGTCTATCGTCATCGGAAGAACATGATCAAGAAGACCAATGTCAAAAGCACGAAAAACCTGGCCATGAAGGCTATTTCTGAGAATTGGGTCTGATTCTTTCCCATTCTTTTCGCGTAATCTTCCAAATATCCAAGTCCATTCCTTTATCCTGAGTGCGTTTGAAAATGCGCATTCCATTTCTCTCTGCGACACGCTGTGAGGATAGATTATGCGGATGGATCGTAGAGCATAGTTCATCGACATCTGTCTTGAGAAAGGCTTCATCGCGTATGGCCTGGGCCATCTCCGTAGCATATCCGTTCCCTTGTTTCGAACTGAGTAGACTATATCCTACTTCGATCAGATCGATTCCATTGATACACTTCTTGATCAATCCCGCATTCCCTACCACGTCCCCCGATACTTTGTCAAGGAATAGCACAGCCCCATGCCCTTCTTCATATCTGCCTCGCTGTCTTAGACTCCAGGACTTGCTAAGTTCTTCAGGGCCGAGGTCCGGTTCTAATCCGAGATAAGCTAGGTTCTCTGGAATAAAAAATGCAGTCCAATCCTTCCAGTTGACATCGTCATGATATGCGATGCGCAGACGCGAGGTCTCAAAGTCCGGTGCAAGTAGAAAGTGCTCCATAATGTGATGAGCAGGCTAATTTAATGATGAGTTCCCCGATCCATGCAGCGATGGATGTAGCTTTGTGTCCTCGATAAAATACCCTTGTTTATGCGCATCGCGTGGATAGTCCACATCCTCTTATGCTTACCTCTGGCTTTTTTGGCTCAGAACCACACCATCTCGGGCTATGTGGTCGATGAATTGTCCGGGGAGACCTTGATCGGTGCCAATGTCTTCGTAGAACAAGGGCTGAAGGGTACAACGACCAATACCTATGGATTCTTCTCCATCACCCTGCCTCAAGGTGAATACGATCTGGTGGTCTCGTATCTAGGTTTTCGGGATTTCAGAGAGAATCTGGTACTCGATCAGAACATCTCGCTCAATATCGAGATGAAGAACAATGCCATCACGACCAAAGAAGTTGTGATCGAAGCAGAACGGAAAAGGAACATTGAGAGCAGCCAGATGAGTGTGGCCAAATTAGAGGTGAAACAGGCAAAGGAACTGCCGGCCGTATTCGGGGAGGTAGATGTACTCAAGACCATCCAACTGCTTCCGGGAGTATCGGCCATAGGGGAGGGGAATGCCGGTATCTATGTACGGGGAGGGGGACCGGATCAGAACCTGATCCTTCTGGATGAGGCCGTGGTGTACAATGCTTCCCACCTCTTCGGATTCTTCAGTGTATTCAATTCTGACGCCATCAAGAACATAGAACTCATCAAAGGCGGTATGCCGGCCAATTATGGAGGAAGACTGGCCTCGGTCCTGGATATCACCATGAATGAGGGGAACTCCAAGCAGTTCTCAGGGAGTGGTGGAATCGGTCTGATCAGTTCACGTTTGACCTTGGAAGGTCCGATCAAGAAGGACACCGCCTCCTTTATCATCTCCGGACGTAGGACCTATATCGATGTGCTTACCAAACCCTTCCTTCAGAACAGTGATTTCAGTGGAACCGGGTATTTCTTCTACGACCTCAATGCCAAGGTCAATTGGAAGATATCAGAAACGGATCGGGTCTACCTCTCCGGATATTTCGGAAGGGATAATTTCAATTTCACTCAGCCAGATGCTGATCTGGACTTCGGGATACCCTGGGGGAATGCGACCACCTCATTGAGATGGAACAAAGTGGTCAATGAGCGTCTCTTCACCAACACGACCGCGACCTATACCCGTTATACCTTCTCATTCGATGGTCGTCAGGATGATTTCTCGTTCAAACTCTCCTCAGGTATCCGAGATTACACGATCAAGAGTGACTGGAGTTACTACCCCTCGCCTCGCCACCGTATCCGATTCGGTATTGGTTATGTGAATCATCGCTACACCCCGAGTTTTGCTGAAGTCGATCTGGGAGGTACCGAACTCAACACCGGTGAGAAGGAACAGATCTACGCCTCAGAGTCAGCAGCCTATATCCTGGATGATTTCGATGTCACCGATAGACTGACTGTCAATGTGGGACTACGTGTTCCATATTTCGAACAGCATGGTCCTTTCAAGCGATATGTCAAGGAAGGCGATGAGACCGTGGATATCATCGAGTATGACCGAGGAGCCCCCATCGTAGATTATTTCGGTCTTGAACCTCGATTCAGTCTTCGTTACGCGCTGAATGATGTCTCCTCCATCAAGGCGGCTTTCACACGCAATCTGCAGTTCATCCACTTGGCCAGTTTCTCTCCACTCGGATTACCCACAGACCTGTGGATACCGAGTTCTGAGATTGTAGAGCCACAGATCGGCTATCAGTACAATGCAGGCTATTTCAGGAATTTCCTAGATGATACCTATGAGGCCAGTATCGAGGTCTATTATAAAGACCTATTCAATCAGATCGAGTACAAAGAAGGAGAGATGCCCCAGGATGGTGCGCTTAACAATGTGGACAATCAGCTCACCTTCGGTACCGGACAATCGTACGGACTAGAGCTGTTCTTGAAAAAACGGGTCGGACGTACCAATGGCTGGTTGGGATATACACTCAGCCACACCACCCGGCAATTCGAACAAATTCTGGACGGAGAAGAATTCCCTGCGCGATTCGATCGGAGGCATGATGTCTCACTGGCCGTCACGCACAAGCTCAACGATAAATGGACACTGGGCGGGACCTTCGTCTACGGCACCGGTAGCGCCATCACTTTGCCAGAGGCCTGGTACTTCACTCCCAGTTCACAACGGGTAGAGTTCGAGTATGGACCAAGGAATAGCAGTAGAATGCGGGATTTCCATCGATTCGATTTCTCGGCCACCTACAATCGACCCATGGAGAAGATCAAGATCGACCCCATCAGCGGTGAGGAGATGGTGAAAAAGCGGAAGTGGGAGACCTCGTGGAATTTCGGAGTCTATAATGTCTATAACCGGGCCAACCCATTCTTCTACTACATAGAGACCTTTGCCGAACCCGGAAATGAGCAATTCAAATTCAATGTGAAGCAGGTGAGTCTGTTCTCGGTACTGCCCTCTATCACATGGAACTTCAAATTCTGAGATCATGATGAAGTACCTACATAGCATTCTATCGGTCCTTGTGATCTCCCTTTTCATGGTCTCCTGTGAACGTGATGTGGACATCGATTTCCCTGATGTGGAATCTCAAGTGGTGGTGGACGGAGCTATCTTCCTGGGAGAACCTCCCTTGCTCTTCCTGACACGCACCCAGAGTTTCAATGCCCCACTGGACCCCTCTTCACTCAGTGGACTCTTTGTAAATGATGCGACAGTGACTATCAGCAACGGAACGGATACCGTCCCACTGACCGAGATATGTGCAGAAGACCTGAGCCCCGATGAGCTGGAAATAGCGGCCGAGCTGCTAGGCATCGCCCCCGAGGACCTGGCCCAGATCTCCTATTGTATCTATACCGACCTGAGCGGTGAGATGCTAGGAGAATTGGAGACCGATTACCTATTGGAGATCGAGACTATCGATGGCCAGCAATTGGATGCTCAGACACGCATCGGTACGCCTATTCCTCTGGACAGTCTGTGGTTCCAATTCTGGGCGGATAGTGATAGTCTGGGTTTCATACACGGTTGGCTCAACGACCCTCCCGGAGAGCGCAATGCCTATCGCTGGAGAGCTCAGCGCATCAATAGCTATCCCAATGGTGAACAGAAGGATTTCGGGATGATCGCTCCATTGGGATCCACTTTCGAAGACCGGTTCTTCGATGGGCTGAGTTTCGAGATCTTCTACAATAGAGGGAATGTCCCCAATAGCGCGGCCGAGGACGATAACAATGAAGAAGATGGCTTCTTCAAACTCAACGATACAGTTGTAGTAGAATTCTCCTCAGTACCCTTGGAGGTCTATGACTACTACACTATCTCTGATGATCAATTGGTGAACAATGGGTCTCCCTTTGCGGTGCCTACCAACCTCCCAAGCAATGTCAATGGAGGTCTGGGTCTATGGGCGGGCTATGCGCCCGTATACGATACGGTGATCTGTGTCCCTTAAGAGCGTCTTTTCGCCTTCTTGCGCTGCGGTCTGCGGCCACCCCTACCTGAACTGAATCGGGCCTTTGGATTCCAGTCGGGAGTCTCTCCGATGCTTGCTGGAGTAGGTTGCTTGCGTATCTCCATCTCTATCAACTCCTCGATCTTCTGGAATTTCCGTTGTTCTTCCTGATTGACCAAGGTGATAGCAATGCCCGTGGTCGATGCCCGGGCCGTGCGACCTACGCGATGTACATAGTCTTCGGCATCATTGGGAACTTCATAGTTGATGACCAGCTCGATCTCTTTGATATCGATACCTCGCGCCATGATATCTGTGGCCACTAAGATGTTGAGGCGTTTGGCACGGAACTTCCGTAGGACTTCTTCCCGCTGTTCCTGGTCCAGATCGGAACTTATAGGAGCAGCATTCAGTCCGATCTTCTTCAGTCGTCTGGCGAGACTGCTCACCGTAGTCTTACGTGAGGCAAATACGATGACACTCTTCAGCTCTTTCCCTTTCAGGAGATGCCCGATGAGGTCCTCTTTGTTCTTGTCATAGCAGAGATAGACCACCTGCATCACACCCTCTGCCGGTTTACTGATGGCGATGCTGACCTCTTCCGGGTCATTCAAGAGCTCTTTGGCCAACTGCCGGATCTTAGGCGGGAATGTGGCGGAGAAGAGAAGATTCTGACGCTTCTCGGGCAGATAAGAGATGATCTGATTGATATCCTCGGCAAATCCCATATCCAGCATACGATCGGCTTCGTCCAGAATCAGGAAATCCATGCCTTCTACAGCTGCATAGCCCATACTCATGTGGGATTTCATTCGTCCCGGAGTGGCTATGATGAAATCGGCTCCTTCTTTGAGCGCTTTCTTCTCCCGGTCGAAATCACTTCCATCCCCACCGCCATATACGGCTAGAGAGGTACAACTCGTGAAATAAGAGAAGCCCTGTAACTCGTTGTCGATTTGTATGGCGAGCTCTCGCGTAGGTACGATGACCAATGCACGTATCCCCGCTTTGGACGGCTTGGTCATGATATGATGCAGCACCGGGATGAGAAATGCAGCGGTCTTACCAGTACCTGTCTGGGCGCAAGCAATGATGTCCCGACCTTCCATGATCACTGGAATGGTCTGTTCCTGCACAGGGGTCGCAGTTTCAAAACCCATGCTGTCCAAACTCTCGAGGATGCTCTCGTGCAGTGCTAATTCATTAAATCTCACGCGGGGATAATTAAGCGACAAATGTAAGCTATCGACCGGTACAGAATCGCAATCGAGTATCTTTGCACCCGCATTCAGTAGAACGATATGTTATTCCTCATCTCACCTGCTAAAAAACTCGTCTGTGAAGGCCTCGATGACCGATTTGGTCACACGAATCCAGAGCATATCCAAGAGGCAGAATACCTGGTGCAGAAACTGAAGAAGAAGACCCCGATCGGCCTTCAACGCATGATGGGGATCAGCAAGGATCTGGCCTTATTGAATCACGACAGATTCCAACACTGGCAAGCCGAGCCACAGGCAGAAGAGTCCATGCAGGCCGTACTCATGTTCCAAGGCGATGTATATCAGGGTCTACAGGCCAAAGAATGGAGCAAGAAGGACATGCAATATGCCCAGTCCCATCTGCGCATCCTCTCCGGACTCTATGGTATCTTGAGGCCTTTGGATCGGATCATGCCTTATCGCTTGGAGATGGGATCCGATTTCAAGGTGACGGCTGCAAAAAAGAATCTATACAGCTTCTGGGGAGACACCCTTTTGAATGAGATCAAGGAAGAACTCGAGTCTGCCGAGAATCCCATGGTGGTCAATCTTGCTTCCAATGAGTATGCAAAGGCAGTCCGATTGAACAAGGCAGGTATCCGTGTCATCACACCGGAATTCAAAGAGGCGCACAAAGGCACCTACAAGATGATGTCGTTCTTTGCGAAGAAGGCCAGGGGCATGATGGCACGATTTGCGGTCGAGCATCGTTTGGATGACGTAGAGCATCTTAAGGCATTCGACTCAGAAGGATACTATTTCAATAAAGAACTCACACAAGGAGACCGATGGGTCTTCACTAGAGATAAGCGATAATATGATGAATAAACAATTAATGACGATCGGAGTGATAGGCCTCTGCGCAGTGCTTGTAGCAGGAACCTGTAGCTCTTCCAACGGTAATACCGAAAATCAAATCAAAGAAATGACAGATTCGAAAGACTCGCTGAGTTATGCGCTAGGAGTGCTTATGGGAAGTAATCTTCAAGGCCAGGACATGGACTTGGACAAATCCACCTTCTCAACAGCTTTCTTCGCTGCTATGAATGGAGAAGAACTCCTGATGGATGAAATGACCGCCAATGGTATCTTCCAGCAATTCCAGATGGAACAAGCCGGCCAAAAATCAAAGGCCAATAAAGTAGAAGGAGAGAAGTTCCTTGCAGAGAATGCCAAGCGCCCAGAGGTCAGTGTGACGGATAGTGGTCTGCAGTATGAGGTACTTGAAGAAGGTTCTGGAGAGTCACCGCTGGCCACCGATCAGGTGACTGTACACTACACCGGAAAGCTCCTCAATGGAGAAGTATTCGATAGTTCGGTGGAGCGTGGTCAACCGGCCACATTCGGTCTCAACCAAGTGATCAGAGGCTGGACCGAAGGAGTACAGCTTATGAAAGAAGGAGCGAAGTACAGATTCTACATTCCTTCTGAACTTGCCTACGGAGACCGTGGTGCAGGTGCCCAGATCGGACCAGGAGCAACCCTCATCTTCGATGTGGAGTTGATCGAGATCAAAAAGTGATCGATCAGGGATGAGTACCGCGTACTATGCATGTGGTAAATTGCTCATCACCGGAGAATATCTAGTGTTAAGAGGGGCCAGGGGACTGGCCCTTCCTACGTCTAAGGGACAGCATTTGACGGTCCATTCCCATTCTGATCAAGAAGCTTTCCTCGAATGGAGGTCAGTGGACGAGTCGGGTAAGATATGGTTCGAAGCAAGATTCGATCCGGCTCTGAATATCCTTGGAAGCACGGATCGAATAATAGCCGATCGTCTGGGCCGGATCCTACATTCTGCCAGAGACTTGAATCCCGCTTTTCTATCACATACCGAAGGAGTCCATGTACAGACCGATCTGGAGTTCGATAGGTCATGGGGCCTAGGGAGCAGCAGCAGCTTGATCGCTTCTATAGCCCAATGGGCCGAGGTGGATTCCTACGACCTGCTTCAGAGCGGCTTCGGTGGGAGTGGATATGATGTGATGGTGGCTCTGGCCAGAACTCCCATCCTGTACCAACTAGAAGAAAGCAGACCCAAGGTCGATAAGGTGGTTTTCGATCCACCCTTCCATGAATCGTTGTGGTTCGTTCATACAGGTAAGAAAGAAGATAGCCGACAGGCCATTCAGGAATTCTCTGATATCTCGGTCAGCCAGCGGGATATCGAGCATATCAGCACCTTGAGTTCAGAATTGGTGGATACAACGGATCTCGATTCTTTTATTCGGATCCTTCGGGAGCACGATCTTCTTCTGAGCAGGATCCTAGCCAGACCTACGGCCATGGAAGAACATAGCACCTATTCAGGTGGATACGTCAAGTATCTGGGAGCCTGGGGTGGGGACTTCATGTTGGTGACTGGAGCTGAGAATGATCTGGATCATTTTCGGTCCATCGGAATGGATACCATCGTTCCCTTTAAAGAAATGATACGCTTATGAGTACATATACCTGGACCAGCCCATCAAACATCGCTCTAGTGAAATACTGGGGGAAACACGGGGTGCAATTACCGGCCAATCCATCCATCAGTTTCACTTTGGACAAATGCCTGAGCCAGACTTCCCTGCAACTTGTCGATAGGGAAGAAGAGCGGGTACGGTTCACCTTCGAGGGAGAAGAGCGGTCGGGATTCGTTCCTAAGATCGAGACCTTTTTAGATAGGATCGGTCATCTGGCGCCTTTTCTGCAGGATCATACGCTCATCATCGATTCTGAGAACACTTTTCCGCATAGCAGTGGGATCGCTTCATCTGCCTCGGCTATGAGTGCTTTGTCCATGTGTATCGCATCAGCCTGGGCTGATAGGGAGGGGCAGGATGAACCCGATCTGAAATTGGCTTCTGAAATGGCCAGATTAGGCTCTGGGAGTGCTTGTCGATCGGTCTATGGAGGATTTACCCTCTGGGGGGATACAGAGCATTTGGAGCGGAGTTCGGATAGCTATGCAGTGCCCCTGGAGCAGATACATCCTGATTTTCTCACCCTTCAAGATACGATCCTTCTTATCGATGAGGGAGAGAAACAGGTCTCCAGTACCTTGGGCCATGACCTGATGAATGGTCATCCCTATGCACGAGCTCGTTTCGATCAAGCACACACCCATATCGGAGACATGCTCGGGCTGCTAAAAGACGGGGATTTCATGGCCTTGGCCGAGATGATTGAACGCGAGGCACTTTCCCTCCATGCCATGATGATGAGCTCTGACCCTCATTTCATGCTCTTCAAGCCGGGCAGCGTATCGGTGATACAACGGGTCATGGAAATGAGGTCCCAAGGACTCGAGTTGACCTTCACTCTGGATGCAGGTGCCAATGTGCACTTGATCTATCCGGAGTCTGGTGCTCAAAAGATCATGGATATCGTGCGTGAGGAGTTCATAGGATACTGTCAGAATGGGGCGTATATTTGTGATAATGTGGGCTCGGGACCTCAACGAGTCGGCTGAGAGATGCTCAAAGAAGCGCTATATACAGGTAAGATACTCCTCTTCGGGGAGTACGGGATCATCGAGGACAGTATGGGACTCTCCATACCGTACCATCCGTATCAAGGTTCTTTCAAGTACCCCCGTTCAGAATCCGATCAGACCAAGTATTCCAATCAGGAATTGAGAAAGTTCTTGACCTTTTTGCGTTCGGATGAGAATGGAGTGGACAGTGAGTTCGACCTGGAGAGATTGGAGCAGGATCTAGATCAAGGTATGTTCTTCGATAGCAGTATCCCTGAAGGTTTCGGGGTAGGAAGTTCTGGAGCCATTGTAGCGGCCATCTATGACAATTATGCGATCGCCCCTATTCCTAGTACACCCGGTACTACAGGTCAAGACCTAAAGAAGCTCAAATCCATACTCGGTCAGATGGAAGCCTATTTCCATGGACGGAGTTCAGGGCTCGACCCTCTGATCTGCTATCTCAAACTCCCTATCCTTATTCGATCCAAGAATGAGATGGATACGGTGTGCCTACCTAAAGAAGGTACGAGCAAAGGAGGCATATTTCTGCTGGATACTGGAATGACCGGTAAGACGCAGCCTCTGGTAAACCATTTCATGGAACGCTGCAAGGAAGAAGGTTTCAGGAACATGCTCAAGAAGGAATTCAAGAAGTATAATGACGCTTGCATAGAATCCTTCCTTCAAAAAGACGTTAAGCCTTTGATGAGTAATGTCAAAGAGCTTTCTAAAGTCCTATTGGCCCATTTCAAGCCCATGATACCCGATGTGTTCCATAAGTTGTGGAAACAAGGCATTGATACCAACGCATATTATCTGAAACTATGCGGAAGCGGTGGAGGTGGATTCATCTTGGGTTTCACCGAGGACTATGATCGTGCAGCAAGCATTCTCAAGGACTATCAGCTGAATCGTATCTACTCCTTCTGAAGGATATGTCAGCTAGATTCTTCAATCGAAGACTCCGCTATGTCCTCTACAAATTCTGGGCTCTCCTAGGATTGGTACGATGGTACAACATCCTTTTAATGACAGTGGCCTTGTATCTCAGCGCCATCTATTTCTTCAACCCTGAAGAATCCATACGGGCCACCTTGCTCGACTATAGACTCCATCTGTCCATTATTGCACTGATCCTATTCATCGCATCGGGATTCATCATCAATGCCTTTTATGATGTAGAGAAGGACATGATCAATCGTCCTCGTGCTACCTTTTTCGATCGGCATATATCACGCACCTTCAGCTTCAATTGCTACTTTCTCTTCAATGCAATAGCAGCAATTCTCAGTCTTTTCGTAGACTGGCAGGTGCTAGTGATCAATAGTCTTTTTGCAATCGTCCTCTGGCTGTATTCCCACAAACTCAGGAAAGTGAAATATCTGGGTGAGATAGGTGCCGCCATGCTTACCGTGGCTCCCTTTTTCAGCTTGGCGACCTACTATCAAGAGGTGACGCTCAAGATGTTCGAATTCATCGCTCTGATATTCGTGTATATCATCGGACGTGAGATCGTCAAAAAGCTCATTGGTATACGAGGTGATATCATTATCGGTGAACAAAGCTTACCTATTGTCATGGGAGAGAAACGAGCTTCTGGATTCATCGTCTTCCTCGCCTTGGTCTCTTTGGCCCAGATCGCCTTCTTCATTCGATTCCTTTTGCATGGATATATCGATTATGTATTCTATTCCATGGCGGTCATTCTTGGATTGATCATCTATCAAGAAGGAGTCAGGAAGGATCATACTACGGTCAATCGACTATACAAGGTACTGATCATCCTGTGTATCTTGAGTATCCCATTTATCTGAGAAAAATGAGAGTTTCTGTAGAATTAAGCATGTATCCACTGGTAGAGCAATACAAATCCCCGATCATTGAATTTGTGGAATCGCTCCGTCAACGAGAAGGTATCGAGATAGAGACCAATGGGATGAGCTCACATCTATATGGCGAGTATGATGACATCATGTCCGTATTGAACGGGGAGATGAAAAAGGTCTTCGAGAACGGCCCGAAGGTCGTAATGGTCATGAAAGTGGTCAATGATGACCTCTCTGGTCCTGTGAAGTTCTGACTATTCGAATTCAGTTCTTCTTAGAGGGCCATTATTCTCTACGCTCAACAGGAAAGGAGTGGCAGTGGTACTAGACCATGAGAGAGCTTTGACTGGATAAGGAAGAAATCCCAGGTAATGCTCATCCACTTCGAATCGAGTTTCTCCTCTGTTGAAGAGGACCATTCCCACTTGTCCATCGTACCGGGTGGTCTCGTTCTCCACATCATAGATTCCACCGGCAATGATCAGATCATCCAAACCGTCCGAATCGATATCAGCCAGTTCTATGTCCAATATAGGTCCTAATTGTGCCTGCCAGGGTAGCAGTACTTTTTCGAACTCGCCATTTCCCTTATTGATGAACATACAGGAAGCGAATTCATCCAAGCTACTGTGATGTGCCTTGCTTAAATTGGGATAGCCGTAGATCGTATTCAGATCGGCCTGACTGAATGAAGTATAGGATGGAAATTTCATTCCCAATTCCGGAATCTGATCCATACTGCAATCGCGACCACGTACTGGAATTGTGCGTCCAGAGGTCGATTTAGCCAGAACGATATCATGAGAACCGTCCTTGTTCAGATCACCAACATATAGTTCCAAAGGCTTCTCCGAGGAAGGGTGGAATTTGTTGTTCTGACCGAGATTCCCTGCCACGATGTCGAGGTCACCATCACGGTCAATATCCACGGTCTCTAAGGCATACCACCAGCCAGTGGAAGGGTATATGGGACGAGGTGCTTGAAGACTCCCTTGCTCATTGATAGAGAGTAGTATAGGCATCCATTCTCCGGTGATCAGTAGATCGTCCCATCCGTCTCCATTGACATCCACAAAGCGTACATCCGTGACCATTCCGAGATCAGCGAAAAGCGTCTCGGTGTTAGCATCCACATTCAAAGTCCCAGATTCATTCTTTAGAAGCAATGAATGTGCATTGATGCCGTATCGACCGGCCACCTGCCTACCTCCTAAAAACACATCCACATCCCCATCCTGATCGTAATCGCTGCTCGTTATCGAATTGCTGTTCAGATATCCGAGGGGTGAAGAGGTTTTGGAGAATTCTCCTTGTCCATTGTTGAGATAAAAGCGAATCGGGTAGTCTTCTATACTCGAGTCTTCTTCGTTCCCGCCACACGTGACCATCAAGTCCAAATCTCCGTCTGCGTCCACATCCAAGAAATGCCCCGCTCCATCTTCGTACTCCACTTCATTCTTCCAAAGACCTTCATTGATTTGAGTCAAGTTCCCGTTTTGGGAAAGTAGAAATGTTCCGGCTGCTTGTCCTTTAGAAGCTCCAATGAAGAGGTCATCTACGCCATCTCCATTCAGATCCCCTGTTGCCAAACACGGACCGAGTCCACTCATCTTTTGAGGTATAAGCACCTCTCGTTGATAGTCATCATATGGATTTTCCTTGTGTGTGTGTATGGAGGCCATATCATACACAGAGAAATTCTTGATGACAAGAGTAGGAGGGTCTTCTTCCGATCCAGATGCCTTGCTCAGAGTGATACGACCCGGGCTGAAAGGACCGGAATATGAAGTCTGAGTACCATCGGGCCAGGTCACAGCGATTTTACCATTTGTAGAACGCAAAGCAACAGTCAATCCGTTGCCCACACTGGACTGGAACCCCCTGGTCGGTTGTTTGGTGAGTATTTGTAGACCGACTGAATCCTGATAGGTCAAACGGGCCCCGATAGCAAAAGGATTGAGTCCTTCGCCTCGTAGGTCGATAGTCACTCCCTTAGCTTGACTATGATTCTCATAGACCGTAGCAGGACGGTCCATATGATTGACCACAATATCCAGGTCACCATCATTGTCTAGGTCGGCATAGGCTGCACCGTGACTGGTCACAGCTTCATTAAGACCCCAACTATCTCGCGCCTCTTCGAATTGCATAGCGCCTCTGTTTCTGTAGGCGATATTGGCCACTCTCTGCGAGGGCCAATTCTGCATGACTTCCTGGAATCCCATCGGTTGTCCAGATCGGAACCGGTTCTCTATCAATAGTTTATAATCCCGATCATTGACATCTTTCTTGATCCCATTGGTCACATAGATGTCCTTCAGGCCATCCAGATCCAGATCGGCCATCAGGGCCGACCAGCTCCAATCGGTATTTGCCATACCTGCATACTGAGAGATCTCACTGTACCTCCCATTGCCGATATTCCAGTGGAGCATATTGTGCATATACTGGTGATGATAGCCGATCTCGGTCATCTTCCAGAAGGCATCTCTCTGCATGGCGGCCATATTCTGCTTGCTGCGCTCATGTGATTTAGGAGCCATGTCCAAGACCATCAGTTCATACAGACCATCATTATCCAGATCGGCAGCATCCGAGCCCATACTGTAGAATGACGTGTGTGAGAAATGTGTATTCAGATCATCTCGGAAGGTGCCATCTTTTTGGTTGATGTAGAGAATGTCACCTTCTCTGAAATCATTGCATACATAGATATCCGGCCAGCCATCTTGGTCGAAGTCATCAATGCACGCGCTCAAGCCCCAGCACTGATTGAGTATACCCGATGCTTCAGTGACATCCGTGAATTGTCCTCCCTCATTCCGATAAAGACGATCGCTCAAAGCAGGGTCGAAAGAAGCGTCCTGACTCCAGTGTACAACTTGGTCAGTCTTCACTTTGGTGAGGTGATTGAGTACATAGCAATCCAAGTCTCCATCCTGGTCGTAATCGAAGAAATAAGCTTGAGTGCTGAATCCGGCATCAGCCAATCCGAATTGTGCCCCTTGTTCCTTAAAGGTTCCTTTTCCATCGTTGATATAGAGCAGATTGCGTCTGAGGCTTTCATCAGAAAGAGATGCACTACGACAGATATATAGATCCAGATCCCCATCTGCATCTATGTCGATCATATTCACCCCAGTGCACCAGCTTGTGCCATCGATCAAGCCACTGGACTCGGTCACGTCTACGAACTTGAGATCACCTTGATTGAGATAGAGACTATTAGGTACTTGATTACCGCTGAACAGGATGTCCTCCAGACCATCGCCATTGACATCTCCAATCGCTACACCTCCACCGTTATAAGTATAGATATACCTGAGGTAGTTGAATTCTTTGGTCTCTCGGAGGTCGTTGGAGAATCGAATTCCTGATTCTTCAACGCTCAGTGCTTTGAAGAGGGAAGAAGAAGGTTCGGGCTCTACCGACCCCTGTTTTTTCTTTGATGGGGTGCAGGAGATCAGATAGATTATCAATACAGGAAAGAGGAGTCTCATATGATGTTGGAGCCGCAATAATGCAGTTAAATGTAGGAATTAATGTTACCTTCGTTGTCCCAATATCGCGGGGTGGAGCAGTTGGTAGCTCATCGGGCTCATAACCCGAGGGTCGCAGGTTCGAGTCCTGCCCCCGCTACAAGCGAAAAAAGGTCGGTTCTAAAGAATCGACCTTTTTATTTTTCACTTAATTGCTGCTATGACACATCGATCGGGTTTTGTGAATATCATCGGAAGTCCCAATGTGGGCAAGTCCACCTTGATGAATGAATTGGTCGGAGAGAAACTCTCTATCATCACCAGCAAGGCTCAAACTACCAGACATCGGGTCTTCGGTATCGTCAACCGACCCGAGTACCAGATCGTGTTCTCCGATACACCGGGTCTGGTCAATGCGGCCTACAAGCTGCATGAACACATGATGAGTTATGTAAAGACAGCGCTGAAGGATGCTGATATCCTGATCTTCATGACCGATGGTAAGGAACAGAAGACCAATCATGAACCCACTTTGGAGACCATCCGCAAGATGGATCACATACCAGTGCTTCTATTGATCAACAAGATCGATCTACATCAACAGGATCATGTGATGGAGCGCATAGCATACTGGCAAGAACAAGTTCCGCATGCTGAAGTTATCCCGGTAAGTGCACTGCACAAGTTCAATATCGAGAGTGTGTACGAACGTATCATCGAGCTATTGCCTGAAGGGCCTCCTTACTTCGACAAGGACCAGTTGACAGATAGACCATTGAGATTCTTTGTTTCGGAGATCATACGGGAGAAGATCTTCCAGCACTATGAAAAAGAAATTCCCTACAGTACTGAGGTATTGGTTGAAAGCTATAAAGAGGAGGAAGGACTGGTCAGGATACGGGCCCTGATCATGGTCGAACGGGATAGTCAGAAGAATATCATCATCGGGAAAGGGGGTTCCATGCTCAAACGTGTGGGCACAGAAGCGAGAAAGGACATCGAGGCCTTCATCGGGCAGAAAGTATATCTGGAGACCTTTGTCAAGGTGGACAAAGGCTGGCGTAGCAAAGAGAATAGACTCAAATACTACGGATATACCGAATAGGTCAAATGACCTCTATCAAACGTGATATGATGTGGGTTGAAACGAAAAACATCATCAATAGGATGAAATCACCCCATTGGTCTAGAATCCTTGTCTTCTCCATACTCTCTCATTCTCTCTCTTCACTCAGACATAGGGTTATACGCAGCAGCTGGAAGAAGGTTTCATCAGTGGGACCAAAGATCGAATTCGAAGTTCCGGATATCCTCCTCTATGGATTCTCCCTCGAGTAGGGCATCTATACCCTGTGCGTAAGATGAGATCGGCCTATCATAGACATTGGACGACTTGACGACATAGCTATCGAAGAAGCGTTTGGCAAAGATGTCATCGTAGTTCAGCTGTCTATTGTCATTATGCCGGATGAATACGGGAGCATCAGCCAACACATCTCTACAAGACCCATAGTCCACCCAGAATAGAGTAGTGAACCCTCTGCTAGAACCATCTTCAGCAAACTGCTCTACAAGAGGGGCTATGCCCAGGATTCGAACGACCATTTGCGATCGATTCCGGTCGAAGATCCATTCTTCCTTGATGCGGTAGCGGGTGACCATCTCTGACCGGATACTATCCTCTACAATGACCAATTCGTGACCATTTCCATCCAGACGGGGTGTGTACACACTATCCAGAGAATGGGTGATGGCCTTCACCTCGCTAGGACTCAGGGCATATTCCATCTCGTCATTCTGTCCAAGAGGTCCTGTACCATAGGCTGTAAGCACTCCATTATGGATGGCTTCAGTGAGTACATCATAGAGACTGGAATACCCTTGAGAAGAATGCACCGGATAATAGAGCGGCTGATTGATCTTCTGTTTGAGGTCGAGTTCTCTCCAGACCCTTTGGCTCCACATCACATCGGCCTCGCGTATGTGATGGGCGGGCAGATACTCTTGGGCGGGAAGATGGAATGAACTCACTATACATAAGCAAGCGAGTGAGATGATCGAACACTTCATAGTCTATCAGTTCAGGTGTGATAGGAGGGAAGTGGCGGAGGTAGAAGTCTAACGAGGTCATGATTGACTTCGTATGATGGAGAAAAGAAAAAGCCACATCAGATGATGTGGCTTTGATAAGATTGAATATTCTTTATGAATCAATACGACCAAAGGTCGTGCTCCATTTCGAAGATCTCGTTCTTGATGCGTTCTGATTCCAAGAGGTGATCGATACCGGTGGTATACTCAGCGATGTTCCTGTCATAGACATTACTCTCCTTGACCACATAGCTATTGAACTGACGCTTCCAGAAGAAGTCCTCATACGAACGTCTTTCCGCATCATTGTGGCGGTTGAAGATGTCCCAATTGGCCAATACATATCGGCACTCAGGGAAATACAACCAGAACATATCTGTGTATCCACGTACCTCACCGTCTTCACCCTTGTTCTCGATCATGGGTGCAATTCCGATGATACGCACATAGCGCTCTGATCGCTGCTTATCGAAGTACCAGTCTTCTTTGATCTTGTATTTCTTGATATCAGAAGATTGCACATCGATCTGCTGGATGACTTCTACAAGTTCGCCCGTATCGAGATCCTGGGTATATGTGGTGTCGATGGTCGACATCATATCCTTGATCTCAGAAGTAAGCAACGGAACCTTGAATTCATCATCATCACCTAGCGCACCTGTGCTGTAAGCCGTGATCGATCCATCGACCAGCAAAGCATGCTTGATCACATCAAATAGGTTCTTCCGGTCATTGATCTCCTCAGTAGGATAGTAGAGAGGTAGATTGATCTTTTCTCTAAGGTCTATGACCTGCCAGATCCTTTTCGACCACATGACATCAGCTTCTCGGATGCTCGGGTAAGGCACTACCTTTTTGGTACGGGTATGCTCCTTGATATAGGCACCGTCCAGTACGGTCTGGGCTTTCACATCCGTATCGGTTGCAAGCAGTCCAGCTATGGCGAGAAGAAATAAGAACCTTTTCATCGTTGTGTGTATTACAGTGTTTACCTGACCACTTTGAAAGCCAAGGAACCGAGCGAACGTACGGTCCCATCAGGACCTTTAGCACGGATACCTTCTATAAATACCTTCTGGCCATTCTTAGCTCTGCTCAACATCTCTTTCATCTCGGGCGTGACCCTATTGCTAGAGGAGGCCTTAGTGATGAACTGCCCGCCAACGGACATGGAGATATTGAATTTTGTCACGGAGAATCGCAGATCGAAGTCGAAATCCTTCATCACTGCCGCCACACCTTGTGACGCTGTGAGTTCATTGTATTTGATGGTCGCATCGCTGGTCCCTTTACCACCGAACATGGCCACGGGGTCAGGTACAGACTTCACTCGGAATTTAGCTGGTCCGAGGCTCTTTTTAGAACCATCAGGAAGGGTACAAGTCACATTGATATCCGCAGATGTACCACTTGATACACGCACCACATATCCATCACTACCCTTGGATATGGATCCATTGCTGATACTCGGCACTACGTCCTTGTCAGCGAATCCAGGAACCCCAACGGTGACCGGATTGTCCACTCCCTTATAGAATACATTCATCTTGGTAGGTGAGACCACAAGTGTAGGGGCTACTACGTTATAGTCCAGTTTGAATGGTTCTACCACCGGTTGTCCTCCTACCGGGGTGAAGATGATCACACCTTCTCTCTGCTGTTGACCTAGGCCTCCAGCTGGCAGTTTGACTTTCCCTTTGGTACCTTCCATTTCAAGGATATCGTACTCCCCGTCCAATTCCAATCGAGTAGAATCAAATCGCACTCCGGGCTTACCAAGACGGATCTCAGGTACATTCTGTGCATCATAGGCCGCTAAGAAGACATCTGCCTCATAATTGGCCCCAGTAGTAACATTGGTAGCTTGCGGAATGACAGCACTTGTGAGGTCGGTGAACTTGTAAGATGATTTCTCAACGTCTGCAAACATGTTTCCAATAGCATCATTCTCCGCATTCCTGATATCTGCTTGAAGCTTGGATAGGAGGGCCGTGGTAGCTGCTATCGGCACGTGATAGAAGTTGAGCACTTCCCAAGTCACCTCCTGACCTTGAGAATCTCTCTTCTTACCGTAGTCGAAGATCTCATTGATCGATTGGATCAGTTTTGGGTTGTCCTTGATATTCGTAGTCACCAGATCTCTATAATTCTCCAAGCGCTTCTTGAGCTCAAGGGCAGTATAGTTGTAGGTGTCTCCGTCAGAATCGCTGTATTCCGTACGCGGGGATGCAGGTTCAGAACCTATCATGATCTCCGTATTGACATCGTAGTTGTCTTTGGAGTTGATGAAACCCGTTCCGAGCACAGTATCCATCTTTGGGTCATAGACCTGTTCCATCTCCAGACCATCGGTCTTAGCGATGGTCTTGGCTTTGATCAGATTGATATGGGTAATCAATTCACTTGCTGAATCATGAATAGTCGCAGCCTTCTCATACGGTTCACCGTATTTCTCAGGATTCTCTTGAGCTAGTGAGGCAAAATTGCTCAATTGCTGACTCAATTTTCCCTCGAAGGCCCTTCGAGCAGTAACCTGTCCTTCATCAACTATGATAAAGGAGTCCAGTATTTCTTTAGATACGTTCAAGGCCAGCAGAGCGGTCAACACGAGGTACATCATGTTGATCATCTGCTGTCTTGGTGAGAGATTTCCTCCAGCCATGGTCTTTCTACTTTAGTGATTTAATGGTCGATCTGGAGGGCAGATCAATTTGATCCTGCATTCACGTTCATGGCAGACAGCATGTTGCCATAGACGGTGTTAAGTGCAGAAAGATTTCTTGATAGTTCTGCAATATTCTCTTTATAGCGTTCAGTGTCATTGACAGAGGCATTCAAGTTCTCCATCAGTGATTGCACTCCACTGAAAGCTTCATCAGCAGCCGTCAGTTTGGTACGTGCAGACTCCAGTTGGAGTTCATACATCTGATTCAAGTTGGAAAGGTTCGAATTCATTCGAGCCAATTCACTACCTGCATTGACACCTGATTCACCTGATTCACTGATTCCCATGATGGTCTCAGCAGCTTTGGAATAAGTATCGGTCAATTCACTCATCTTGGCAGAAGCCGTGCTGACACGATTCACGTATTCATTGGTCGCTACGCTGGCATCTGTGATGTCGGAGAGTTGATTCGCTTGAGTAGAGAGTTTACGCATCCCGTCCCCAAGACTGGCGATCAATTCAGGCTCGATCTTGGCCTCTTCCATCATCTTGTCAAGCTCTTCAGTCATTGAACCTCCTTTCAGCGCAGGACTATGTTCATTCTGTTCACCTGTAGCTAGTTCAGGATATACCAATGTCCAATCTACTTCTTCATGTATAGGCTCGAATGCCGAGAAGAAGAATATCACTGCTTCGGTACCTAGACCGAGTATGAGCATAAGATTGGCCCCTGGCCAGTGTTGGATTTTGAACAATGCTCCGATGATCACTACTGAAGCTCCTATACCGTAGAGCTTCGCCATGAACTTTTTCCACGCTTTACTTCCTGGTTTCATGTTATTCCTCGCTTTTATTTATTGGTTTCTATGCTTGTTTCTATTGTGTTACATCAATTCCAAGTCTCAGGATCCCCCGTTTTCCCTCGACCGAGATAGGTCATCACAGAACGGAATCCGATATAGGATTTGGCCGTATCTTGATATTCATACGTTCTTGTTCCGGTCTGGATATAGTAACCGATATCCTTCCATGAACCACCTCTGATGACTTTCCTTTTCAATGC
>JABDLZ010000273.1 GCA_013001705.1 Flavobacteriales bacterium | reverse complement strand
GGTTCCTTCAGCGCTTGTCCAGGGCCTTCGTCTTCAAGACCTTGAAGCAGAAGAGTTGGTTCAATGAGGAACGCGGTAAGCAGATCTTCCGGATCATCAGGGCCATCCTGATCTTACTCGGAGCTGGTGCTATCATCATCGTACTCGACCTGGACACCACCTGGGAGGAGATCATGAATAAGGATCTCTTTGTGGGAGTACCCAAGGAAGAGAATACCGGTATCAAGATCACCGTACGCGGAGTCTTGACCTTCATCATCATCCTCTTCTTGGCCCGCTTGATCGTCAAGTTCATCTCTGGTCTGGTCACCAACCAATTGGAGAACAATCAGCGCTTGGATGACGGACAGCGCTTCACCATCGTGAAACTGGTACGCTATGCCGCCTATGTGATCGCCTTTGTTTTTGCAGCCAATGCAGCGGGAGTAAACCTGACAGCATTGCTTGTCGGTTCTGCTGCATTATTGGTGGGTGTAGGGCTGGCCTTGCAGCACATCTTCGATGATATCATCTCCGGATTCATCATCCTCTTCGAAGGCACCTTCCAAGTAGGGGATGTCATCGAGACGGAAGGGATGATCGCCCGTGTCCTGCACATCGACATACGCACCTCCAAGGTGATCACGCGGGATGGCAATATCATCATCGTCCCCAATCGATTTCTCACTTCAGAAAAACTGAACAATTGGAGCCATGGCAATGCGCTCTCGCGCTTCCATGTAACTGTTGGGGTATCCTATAGCAGCGATGTAGAGAAGGTGAAGAAACTCCTCTATCAAACAGCACTGGCTCATGCAGATGTCAGTAAACAGAAACCCATCATCATCAGATTCGATGATTTCGGGGACTCTGCATTGATATTCAGACTGTTCTTCTGGGCCAGTCGCTCTTGGGAGGTAGAATTATTGAAAAGCGACCTGCGATTTGCCATTTTCAAGGCTTTCAGAGAGCATGGCGTACAGATTCCGTTCCCGCAGCGCGACCTCCATTTAATAGATGGGTTCATGCCTTCAGAAGGAAAACAGCCTTCGGAGGCAG
Source organism: Flavobacteriales bacterium (assembly GCA_013001705.1). Lineage (NCBI taxonomy): Bacteria > Pseudomonadati > Bacteroidota > Flavobacteriia > Flavobacteriales > Flavobacteriales bacterium. The sequence continues at coordinate 2,677 of JABDLZ010000273.1, read as the reverse complement.
ATGGTGAGGATCAGCCATGACCTACGGCTCTCTGAATTAGAGTATCCAGACTCAATGCCCCTCGGCACGCGGAATTTTCTCTAGTAACACATCGGCCAGCTTCTCATAGCTGCTATCAGTCCAACCTGCCACATGTGGACTCAACAGGACCTGACTGAAGGAGAGCAACTTCTGTAGGAAAGGATTCTCCTTGGAGCGAAGTTGTAGATCAGGCCCTTCTTCCTCCAATACATCCAAGCAGGCTCCCAGTATCTTTCCACTCTTGAGGCCACTTACGATGGAAGATGTACTGCAGACCGGTCCGCGTGAGGCATTGACCAGATATAATGGCTGGCGCATGTGATCGATAAAAGCCTCATCCAGATAATGGCGGGTCTCATGGGTCAGGGGGACATGGAAGGAGAGGATATCGCATGCGTCCTGAATCTCTGACAAGGTCGCTTTCCGAGCATAGGGCCCATCTACCGGATGGTATTTGTCATAGGCCAGTACTTCACACCCGAATCCGCTCAGTTTCTCTGCTACCGACCTTCCGGTATTGCCATATCCGATAATCCCCACAGTACGTGCTCCCAACTCGATGCCTCGATGGGCCTCCCTTTCCCACCGCCCCGCGCGTACGGAAGCATCTGCTGAACACAATTTGTTGAACAGGGTCAGCAACATCCCGATGACATGCTCCCCCACCGCATCGGCATTTCCTCCGGCTGCATTGAAGGTCTGTATATCCTGTTCTCGGCAGTAGTCCAGATCGATGTTCTCCAGACCCACACCAGAGCGAGCGATCCACTGCAGGTGTGTCGCAGGCTGTAAGAAATCCTTGTCCAAGGTGAATCTACTGCGTATCACGAGTCCGTGAGCTGAGGGGAGTTTCTCCAGCACCTCTTCTTTATCGGCCGAGGTCAAGTCTGCGCAGCGATAGCCCATTCTCTCCAGCTCCGTCCACATCTTGGGATGCACTTCATCGATGAAAAGGACTTTAGGCATGGTATGAATGAAGGATAACTCTCAAGGAACAACTAGGCCATTCCATACATCATGGAGCCCACCCAGAAATAGATGACCAAGCCCACGATATCATTCATGGTAGTTATGAATGGTCCTGTGGCCAAAGCAGGGTCGATCTTGAATTTGTCCAGAGCAAGGGGAATGAAAGTGCCGAATAGACCCGCGAAGATGATCACGGAGAAAAGCGCAATGCTCACCGTGTAACTCAGCTCCATGCTCGTGCTGAAGAGCATATTGAAACCGAGTAAAAGGGCCGCACAGATGACTCCATTGAAGAGGGCGACTCCCAATTCCTTGGTGAGCCGTCCAAAGATATCGTGCGCTAGGAGGCTCTTATTGGCCAATCCCTGTACCACAATGGCCGAGGATTGTACACCTACATTTCCACCCATGGCCGCGATCAAGGGTATGAAGAAGGCGAGTTTTGGATCGACCTGGATCTGATGTTCGTATATCGCAATGACCTGTGCTACGAGGATTCCTCCTAGAAGACCGATCAGCAGCCAAGGCAATCGGGCACGGGTCAGCAGCCAGATGGAATCATCACTCTCTACTTTCTGGGAGATACCACTTGCCATTGCGTAATCGCGTTCTGCCTCTTCTTGCATGAAGTCGACCACGTCATCGATGGTGATCCGTCCCAATAGTCGACCGCTCTCATTGACTACAGGTAGCACTACGAGGTCGTACTTTTTCATGATACGCACCACTTCTTCAGCCGCAGTATCAGGGGTCACGCTACGCAATTCCTGCTCTTCAAAAAGCTCACGGATAGTGGATTTCATGCTGGAAGCCGAGAAGAAGAGTCGCTTGAAGGAAAGACTACCTAGGAGGGTCTCACGCTCATCCACCACGTATACGGTGAAGACATCAGTGACCTCTTCACCTTGCTTACGCATCTCTCGCACTGCACGGGTGACGGTCCAGTCCACATGTACCTTGACCAACTCGGTACCCATCAGGGCACCGGCTGTGTCTTCTTCATAGGACAGTAGTTGGACGATATCACTCGCATATTCTGGATCCTCCACATGAGAAAGGACCTCTGCTTTCTTCTCTTCCGAGAGTTCACCCAAGAGGTCCGCTGCGTCATCGGTGTCTATGTTCTCGATGACCTTTTCTGCGATGTGTTTGGAAGAAAGTGCGTCTAAGAATTTCTCCCGGACATCCTCTTCCAATTCCATCATCACCTCGGCCGCTTTCTCGTCTCCGAGCAGGCGATAGAGGGATTTGGCCTCATCCATATTGACTGCATCCAGTACCTCAGCAATGTCAGCGGGGTGTAGCTCACCCATCTGCTCCCTCAGAAAGGGGAGGTCCATGCGCTCGATGGCCATCTTGACTGAGAGGATGAAGTCTTTATCTATAGAGGTTTGGGACATGCGCTGCGAAGAAAAGGAGAAAAGAGGCCAAAAGGTTATTTTCAATCCACCGAAATGACGATGGACCAACAAAAAGGGTGCTTGAACTGTGGCGTGAAGCGTGATGGGGACTTCTGCCCTAGCTGCGGTCAACGGGCATCGGTCTCCCGGGTGAGCTTCAGAGAGATAGGCTCTCAGATAAGCAGTACGGTCTTCAATCTGGAGGCTCCGCTGTACCAGACCTTCAAAGGACTCCTGACCCGGCCCGGGGCCATGATATCTGAATTCCTAGGAGGCAAACGCAAGTC
>JABDLZ010000272.1 GCA_013001705.1 Flavobacteriales bacterium | reverse complement strand
GAGCGTGTAGAATGAGGTATGCGAACAATCATTCTACTCTCACTGCTCGTCACATGGCCTACTCTGAATTCCGCACAATGCTGTTGTGCCTATCTGACTCTGGAATTCCAGGACCGATTCGGGAGGGAGATCCTGGCAAATGATCCAAACTATACCATCGACCTGGTAGATGTCGGTCATGAACAATCATACGTAGAAAAGCGCTTTCAGGCGGCCAACATCATTCAGATAGACACGGGATGTGGCTTGGATTCGGTGGTCGTCCACATTGAGAATGTCGTACAAGAGACCCGTATGGAGTTGCACATCATCGGTATACCTGGAGATGTGCCACTCAAGCTGGAACCACTCATCTATCTGCCTGGCACGTGGCGCGTACCTATGGCTTTCCTATGGTGAATCAGAATTCATTTCGACATAGTATTTTTGGGTCATGCCGACTCATTCTGAACCCATCACCGTCACTCTTACCAAGTCCTATCCTTGTAGCAGTGCTGTCCTTTGGAGGGCACTGACCGATCTCGAGGAGATGCATCAGTGGTACTTCGAGCAGATACCCGCTTTCAAGGCCGAAGAAGGATTCGAAGTACGTTTCGATGTCTACAATGAAAGCAGACATTTCCCTCATCGTTGGATCATCAAGAAAGTGGTCCCATATAGGAAGTTGGGCAAGGACTGGATCATAGAGAACTATCCAGGACAAGGATATGTCACCTTCGAGATTTTCCCCCGTGACCACGCCTGTGAATTGAAATTGACCAATACCGGTCTGGAGACCTTTCCGCAGGATGTGCCCGAATTCAAGGAAGAAAGCTGCCGTGGGGGATGGGAGTACTTCATGGGAAGACTCTACGACTTCGTGAATACAGACTGAAGTGCTAGTATCGGCATCCTTATCCAATGAGTATCTTCAGAAGAAATGGATGAAGGAGGGCCCATATTGATCTTAGTGACCGGTCTACCTGGCTCTGGGAAGACCTACTTTGCCGATCATCTGGCCGAGCGATTGAATATCGAGCATTTCAACAGCGACCGCATACGTAGATCGATTCAGGGACATCCAGAGTACAGTGACGAAGACCGCATGAGAGTCTATCAGACCATGCATGAAAAGGTCACAGAACTATTGGACGCAGGTCGCTCGGTAATCGTGGATGCTACCTTCAGTAAGTCGGAGTACCGCAGACCCTATCTGGTTTGGGCTCAAAAGAAGGGCATCCCGGTCAAGGTCATCGCACTGACCGCCCCTGAAGAGATCATCCAAGAGCGGGTCGATCGAACCCGTCCCGATAGCGATGCGGATTTCCAGGTCTATCAGAAATTGAAGACAGAGTACGAGCCTTGGGAACAGTCACTACTACGCTTGAGCAATGATGGTCGGGAAATCGGATTATTGATCGAAGATGCTTTGGACTACCTCCAGAACAATACCACTTCATGACCGAAGCAGAGATACAGCAACTGGTGGATGGTGGAGAGCTCCCGAACGGAAGACGATCGGAGGAACTCATCAGCACGCATATCTCTTGGGTCTTGCTTACTGCGGATAGGGTCTATAAGATCAAGAAACCCGTGAAGATGTCCTTCTTGGACTTCTCTTCCTTGGAGCTACGCAAATATTATTGTGAGGAAGAGCTACGCCTCAATCAGCGACTGACCGATGGGGTGTACTTAGATGTCCTTCCCATCTATAATCAAGAAGACACGTGGAGCATCGGTAAAGGAGAAGGAGAGATCAAGGACTATGCAGTCGAGATGATTCGATTGGATAATGACCGTGAGATGGACGTGCTGCTGGAGCAAGGTGAAGTGACTGCTGATCATATCTCTTCCATTGCGGATATCTTGGCCAATTTCCATAAAGAGTGTGAGATCATACATGGACAGGTCTCCGCCCGATCCATCTGGGAAGACTTCCGCGATCTGTCGAATCACCGCGCCTTCATACGTAGTCATTTCAGCGCTGGGAATGCCGATCTAATGGATAGGAGTATGGAATGGGCGGAGAACTATTTGAAAGAACATGAGGAGCTGATCGAGAGACGCGATAGAGAAGGCTTCACACGAGATTGCCACGGGGACCTCCATTCTGGGAATATCTTCTTGATCGATCGCCCGGTGCTCTTCGATTGTATAGAATTCAATCCCCACTTCCGGCAGATCGATGTGCTCAATGAGTTGGCATTCTTTGCCATGGACCTGGATGGCTATGGTAGAGAAGACTTGAGTGAGCACTTGATCGCTACTTATCAGATGCACCATCATGTGATCCGGAGTAAGGAAGAGGAGAAGCTATATCTGTTCTACAAGCTCTATCGGGCCAATGTGCGCAGCAAGGTCCACGTCATCAAGTGTGAACAAGAGATAAAGTCGGAACAGGAGGGAGTGGATATTACCAGGGTATCGGGATACTGGAAAAGCTATCTGGAATATTTCGAGAAACTGAAGGCTGACCGATAGTATCAGCCTCCCTTGCGCTTGGTGCGATAGCCTTCTTTCTCGAGGATCTCAATGACCTTATCGCGTTTGTTTCCTTGGATGAGGATATCTCCTTCCTTGGCATTTCCACCCACTCCACATTTGGTCTTGAGCATCTTGGCCAGATAGTTCAGGTCATCATCGCTCCCTACAAAGCCTTCGATCAAGGTGACTTCCTTTCCCTTGCGCTGTTTCCGGTCGATGCTGACATAAAGCAATTGCTCGTTGGGAGGGAGAGTCTCTTCTTCCTCATAAGAATCGTCTGTACCGTAGTTGCTATGGGTGCTGTAGACCATGCCATCGAAGCCCCGTCTTGTCTTCTTCTTACTCATAGCTTCATCAATCTACTTTCTCCAATTCCCCTTGTAAAGTCTGACCGAAGAGATGGGTCTGGAAGACATATCCTTTCCTATTGGTCTCAAGAATACGCGTGCGTATGGTATCGTACTGTGTATGGAATTGATCCACCTGGCTGGAGGTGCTTTTGAATACCAAAGTGTACGAGCATGGCCCATCCCAGATGATGGTATACACATCCTCGACCTGCCTACCGTCCCGGGTCATGGTCTCGGTCTGCTCACCTACTTCCTTGGTGATCTTCTCTACACCCTTTGCCGTTCGCACCTCGAATTCCTGCTCACCGGTCAAGGTACGTGTGATCTTGACCTCTTTGTAAGCCGTGTCGGTATAGCGGTATTCACCGGTCCTGAAATCCTCGCAGGTATAGTCTCCGCATGCGATGAGTAGGAGAAGTGAACTGACGATAAGAATGATGCGCATAGTGTTCCTTTAGCGGAGCAAAGTAAATAAATAGCTCGCCTTGAGCTCAATCTCGTTCGGCCACGGGTGGAGGTGCCGCATCCAAGAGCTGTATCAAGCGCTGGATGGACTGGCGATTCTCTTTGCTATAGACCGATTCTTCGATCTGCCGCTTCTCCAAAGCGGTCAAGTGCCAGCTCATCGAGACATTCTCTTCTCCGGGTTGCTGCATCTGCAGTATGACCTGATCCAAAGGGACCTTCAGCCACTTACGGGTAGAAGCATACAATTCATCGTGTACGAAGTCCTGTGACTTGATGAAATTACCGTATACATTTCCCAGTGGGCTGGTCAATCGGGAAAGGATGCGCTGTGAGTCCACCTCACCTTGGACATCTTTCCGCTTATCACGGACTTGGAGAATGACCACTCCACTTGTATTCTCCTCGATCCATTGCTGCATGGAAGCAATGAAGCGGAAACTGACCGTGAATCCGAAATTATCGCGGATACCTGCATCCATCAATTGCATGGTAGGCTCAGAGGGTAGACTTACCTGTGGGAGGATATAGGGGAAGGTGGCATTGGCCCTCAATAGACTGGTGAATCGGGCATCATCCGCTCCGTGATCCTTGAAGAGCGAGCGGAATTCAACGAAATCGAATTGATGGTCGATGAGTTCAGCATGTTCATCGGGAAGTAGGGTCATGAAGGTCAAGTCCATAGGAGAGACCAGGAGCTTGCGCCCATCATTGATAATGGTCGGGTAGAGGATGAGCATAGGGATCTCCGCATCGGTTTCTGGTTGGCGGTACTCACTCAAGGCCCTATCCAGTCCTCCTTCTGTATTCTCGAGCCATTGTTTTTCAAATCGATAGGCTCGATCCTTTGGGTAGGCTTTACCGTCATACTCGAATCTTCCCAATTGGAAGAGGAGGTCAGTGGAGGCGATACTCAGCAAGACAGGATTGAGTATGTCCCGAGAAATGGCCTGTTCCATCGCATCGCGTTTTGCATAAAGGGGCCCTGTCTGGTCGGAATAATAACACTCACGTAGATAGGCCAATCCGAGCATGCCTCCGGATGCACCGCTCATCAATGCTGTACGTTCCATCAGTCGTCCTTGAAGTAAGCTGTCCACATGACTGAGGATACTCGTGGTCCATAATGCAGATCGCAGGCCTCCACCACTCACATTGACGATGAGTAGTTTTGGTTTCTCAGCATCTTGTTTTGCCCTCCATTTACCCAAAGTGGCCTCCATGGTCTGGCGTTGTTCTACCAGATGCTGTCCATCCTCAACAAGCTTCAGCAGTTGTTCTTCCGAGTAGGGAACGGGCTTGTTCTGATAATCCAGACCGTACAAGGCGTTCTGCTGCGGCAAGAACCGGAGGTCGTTGGAATAGTGATTGGCCACCAGTACGAGGATGACCAGCACGGTGATCGCCCATCCTCTGAACCATGACAGCAGGATGCTGAGTATCATCAGCATCAAGGTGAAGACGAGGATCACACTCGCTCCTCCAGGTATGGTGAATATGGGTAGTTCTCCGAAATTCATGATGATCAGAAAACTGATGACCAGACCTACTTCGAAGAGGGATGCATTGAAGTGATTCTGCCGGAATACCTGTCTTAAAGTCTCTTTTTTATAGTGATCGCTCTCTCTGGCCAAAGCGATGGAAAAGGGGGATCGGAAATAACTCTCCACCCGCCAGGGGCGCTGTCGCATACGCTTGCTCGACTGTCTGATCTGCTCACGCACGAACTTGTCGTAGAATTCATAGAACCTTCCTTTCCTGCGTTCTTCCTTATTGGATTTCACGAAAATGAAGATGTCCTTATTCGTACCTCTGAAATAGACGAGAGAGAAGAACATGAATACGAAGAACCCGAAGAGGAGTCCGGTCACATGAAATCCGATGTCAGCAGCACTCTCGAATTCGATGGCCCGCTGAAAAGCGATGATCTCCCAGAGATAGAAGGCCAAGAAGAAGCCGGGAATAAGGAAGTTGTTCAGACAGAACTTATAGAAGGGTGTAGACAAGGTCGCCAGAAAAGGAAATCGATAGGCATGTATGACGTAGGTGTAGATGTTGAATGCCATCACGAATCCTCCGAGTACGAAACCGATAAGGAAGTGGGACCAGAAACCTACTTCTCCCAGATACTCCGGATAAAGGAAAAGGAAGCTTACTCCATACTTGTTGGCCAATGCTCCCGAGATATATCCGAAGAGTAAAAGCCAAAAGATGATGAGGAGATGGTTCTTTTTCAGATGGAGGATGAGAAGCTGGAAAGGGAAGAAATAGAGGATAGATGACCACAATCCTTTTTGCTTATGGGGGCGCTTTGAATCTGTTCTCTCCACTGTTATCAAATATAACGTATGGGGATATGGAATGTTGGTACTTTTATTGTTCTTATCCGAATATCCGGTCCATGTTATTCACGTATCGATGAGGTCTATTTTCATTTACATATTGCTTGCCTTGATATGCATCCCGCAATCCGTGTCATCCAATGATATGGACCTGTGGGGATTCTTCGGACACAAGCGTATCAATCGCATGGCGGTATTCACTTTGCCTCCAGAACTATTCGGATTCTTCAAGCGCCACATCGAATTCATCACAGAGCATGCCGTGGATCCGGATAAGCGTAGGTATGCCGTAGAAGGAGAAGCACCGCGCCATTATATAGACATCGATCACTATGCGCATGGAGGTCAAGACCCATTCGAAGTAGTGCCTAAGCAATGGACAGATGCGGTGGAACTGCTTACCGAGGATACCCTCCAAGCCTATGGGATCGTTCCCTGGCATGTGAATCTCATGGTCACCCGATTGAGCGAGGCCATGCGGAGTGGGGACAGTTATCGCATACTCCGCACAGCTGCCGACCTAGGACATTATGTGGGAGATGCGCATGTACCCTTACATACTACTGAGAATTACAACGGTCAACTGACCGGGCAGAAGGGCATCCATGGATTCTGGGAATCGCGTGTGGTAGAACTCTTTGCTGATGAGTACGACTATTTCGTAGGAAAAGCGGAATATATCCCCGATGTGCTGGACTATGTGTGGACCGAGGTGGAAAAGAGCCATCGGGCGGTAGATTCGGTGCTCACATTCGAGCGTACGTTGGATGAGGAGTTCGGTTCGGATAAGAAGTACGGAGTGGAGACTCGAGGTTCAGTGACCATTCAGACGTATAGTCGTCCATATTCTAAAGCATATAGCGATATGCTGGACGGCATGATCGAGCGCAGGATGCGTAGAAGTATCATTTCTCTCGGTAGCCTCTGGTATACCGCCTGGGTAGATGCCGGACAACCCGATCTGGAGAAACTGGCAGCACCTCAACCTACAGAAGAGCAACTGGCCGAAGAAGAAGAGCTGAACCGCAAAGTGCAGGAGGGGAAGATAAAAGGGAGGGAACATCCGCACTGATACAGACAGGGCAAGAGTTTCAAGATGAGACAGAACAATAAAAGAAGGATAGCTATGATCAAAAGGACTTGGAAGTCAGGAGGTATGATACTCATGATCGCATTCATGATCGGTTGCACCGATCAGCAGGTGCTTGGTACACTGGAGACCGTATTGGGAAATGGGGAGGGGAGCAGTAGCTCCTTGACCAATCAAGAAGTCATTGCCGGATTAAAAGAGGCATTGAATGTGGGCATAGATATCGCCACGGCCAAGGCCTCTGCAGTGGATGGATTCAATGCGGACCCGCGTATCCACATTCCCTTTCCAGAGGATGCGATCAAGGTGAAGAACACGGTGGAGGATCTAGGCCTAGGACCCCAGGTGGATCAGTTCGTAGTGACACTCAATCGGGCGGCTGAAGAAGCCAGTAAGGAGGCGGCTCCTATCTTCTTGAATGCTATTCTGGAGATGAGTATACAAGATGGATTCGAGATCCTGCGCGGTGATCAGAATGCCGCTACGCTATATCTCCGGGATAAGACCTATGACAAACTCTATGACACCTTCAAGCCCAAGGTGCAGAACGCTGTGGACAAGGTGCAGGTAGGGGAGAACTGGACACCGCTGGCCAATGCCTACAATACGGCCACCTATTTCACCGGAGGCGAGCGCGTGGATCCCGACCTCAACAATTACGTCACTGTAGAGGCCATAGACGGGCTCTTCCTATTGTTAGCGGCAGAAGAGGTGAAGATTCGAGAGAATCCGGCTGCGCGGGTGACCGATCTGCTTAAAAAGGTCTTTGGAACTTTGGACCCATAAAAAAACCCGGTCTCCTAGAGACCGGGTCTTCTTTTCGAAAAAATCGCAATTACCTTCTTGGTTCCGCTTTCTTCACTACGATGTTTCGTCCTCTGACGTCTTGTCCGTCTAGAGAAGAAATAGCCTGATTAGCTTCCTCTTCGACAGGCATCTCTACAAATCCGAATCCTTTAGATCGACCTGTATCCCTGTCCATGATGACTTTAGCTGAATCCACGGCTCCATATTGTTGGAAGAGTTGACTCAATTCAGAATCACTTACTCCATAATCCAACTTTGCTACAAAAATGTTCATTGAAAAAAAATATAAAAAGTGAAGGGTAGGCAAGCAGAACTCTTCTTGAACACCCCATAAAAAAAAATATCCGAACCCTCATCAAGGAACTTCATCCTCAGCGGAGAACGGAACGCGGCAAAGATAGTGGAGAAATCAATAGGGAAGACTACAATCTATTTCTTGTAAGCAAGCACCTTTGTGTTATGACATTCATACGGACCACAGAAAAAGCCTCGCTCCACGAGGATCTGGATCAAAAAAGCATGCGTGAGATCCTGGAAGGGATCAATCAAGAGGACCAGAAAGTAGCCCAAGTGATCCAGACGATAATACCTGCGATCGAGGCCTTTGTAGTGGAGACCTTGCCTAAGATGCGAGAAGGAGGCAGGCTCTTCTATCTGGGAGCAGGCACCAGTGGTCGATTGGGTATTGTAGATGCCAGTGAGTGTCCTCCCACCTTCGGAGTGCCATATGGACTGGTGGTCGGGCTCATGGCCGGGGGCGACTCAGCTATTCGGAAGGCTGTGGAGTTTGCTGAGGATGATACTACACAGGCATGGAAGGATCTGGAAGAATATGCAGTGGATTCCTTGGACACGCTAGTGGGCATAGCTGCTTCAGGTACCACACCTTATGTCATCGGAGGCTTGAGGACCGCCCAAGCACATGGTATCACAACAGCCTGTATCACCTGCAATGAAGACGCTCCTATCACTGAAGTGGCCGATCATCCGCTGGTGGCCGTGGTAGGTCCGGAATATGTCACCGGGAGTACACGGATGAAATCAGGTACCGCCCAGAAGTTGATCCTTAATATGATCTCCACCTCACTGATGATCGGTCTGGGTAGAGTGAAAGGAAATCGGATGGTCGATATGCAACTCAGCAATGATAAGCTGGTGGATCGCGGTACCCGTATGGTCATGGAAGCGCTGGAAGTCCACTATGAAGCAGCAAATGCCCTCTTACTGGAGCATGGTAGTGTGAGAAAGGCGATCGATTCTCAGAGAAACTGAAAGATTCCTGTGACTTTTTCCGATGTCCACCGTCTTTAGGTGGAGTTCAATGGTATTAAGGTCTACGACTAAATAATCCAAACGCGGATTTTGGGGTATCGATTCGGCTATGTTTCGGTGCCCCTTTTTTCTTTCTATCCGTCCAGATCATACTCCAAGCGCACCGTGATAGATGCCGTTTTCTCTCGATCGGTGGTATTGAATGTGCCACCCCAACTGTAATCCTCATTGCTGTTCTGTCCTGTGATCTGGAAGATGCCCATCTTGGCATTGTTCAGTTCCCCCAATGAACTTCCACTGTTCTGTGCGATGCGTTCAGCTCTGGAGTGCGCATCTTCTGTGGCCTTGGATATCAGCTCGATCTTCAGGTCAGCCAGTTTGGAGTAGTAATAGCGGGGTGGTAGACTGTAGAGTTGGATGCCTTGATTCAGCAACTCGGTCACCTCTCGAGAAACGAGTTCCACCTTGTCCACTTCTTCAGATTCTATTTTGACCGCTTGGGTCAAGATATATCCAGTGAATTCCTCCCCGCGATAGCGCCCGTCATCGCTGTAGATGGTACGGGTGTTCTTGCGGGTATTGACTGCGGTGAATACGATGGACGATTCGGGGATACCCTTTCCAAGAAGGTAGGCTTTGATGCCCTCTTTGCTCTGGTTCAATTCGGAATAAGCATCCTTCAGTTCCCATGCTTCAGTTGAGAAATTGGCCTCCCAAACTATAAGGTCGGAACTGAAGTCGATCTCACCCAATCCCGTCACAGATATCTTTCCAGGGAGTTGACTTCTCTCCACATAGGCATTTCCCAGCAGTCCAGCGGCTACTACGATGGCCAGTCCAAAAATGATTGCATTGATGTGTTTCATAGTCCTGTGCTTGATGTACTAACGATGGGAAAGTCCTGTCGGTATCCCAAAAGTAAAGCTTCATCACCTCACCATGGAATCGATGGCTATCTCAGCGCATTTGAAATGACCTTCTGGACAGGCACTCTTCCCATGTAAGCCACAGGGGCGACAAGATAAGTCATGGTGTGTTTCTGCTATGTGCGAATGCTTCGATAAAGGCCCAAAACCGAATTCAGGTATCGTGGAACAGAAGATGGCCGTGACAGGCGCATCCATAGCCGAGCAGAGATGTAATGGGGCCGAGTCATTGACATAGCTCATCACTGCACCTCGCATCAATACCGCTGATTGGAGTAGACTCAGTTCTCCACAGAGATTCACCACACGGTCCCGACTGCATCGGGCGATGATCTCATCGCACATTTCTACATCTCCAGGTGCTCCGATCATGAGTACTTCTTTCTCTACATCAGTAGCTTCGATGAGTTCTACCCATCGCTCGATAGGCCACTGTTTCGTAAACCAGACCGAACTCGGTGCCATGCAGATGTAATCTCCGTCCCATTGTGCTTTATCCTCATCCTTCTTACTGGGATAGAGTCTAGGTAAAGCATGGACTTTTCCGAAGAGCGGAACCAGGAGGTCCATCAGGCGATCCACCTCATGGCGTCCATCACCGATCTCGTGAGGTATCACGTGGTCGAATGTCCATGACATCGGATTCTTGTCGTACCCGATCTTCATTGCAGCCTTCGATCGGGAGGTGATCAGTCCCGTGGTCATGAATCGCTGGCAATTCAGTACCACATCGTATTCGCTGGCGCGGAGCTCCTTGATAATCGAGGAAAGCTGTTTGAACTTGGGAAGGGATTTATCCAATACATGCAAGCGCTTCAAGAAGGGATGACCTGCATAGAGCGACTCATTGCCTTTACGCACCATCAGGCTGATACTGCTTACTTTCTCCTGCTCATTGAGAGCTTCGAGCAGAGCAGAGGCCAAGATGGCATCTCCGATGAAGGCTGTCTGGATAACAAGGATGTGCACGGGCTGAAGGTAGAAATACCTCGGAAAGAAGAATGGCTTGGCTATTTTCACGGCCCTTTATACCAGCAATATGAAACAACTCATCGAATGCGTCCCCAATATCTCCGAAGGGCGCGACCAGCAAAAGATCAAGGCCATCACTGATGTAGTGGAGACCGTAGAAGGGGTCAAACTCTTGGATGTGGACCCGGGAGCGAGTACCAACCGTACGGTCATCACTTTTGTAGGAGCACCCGAGGCCGTTTGCGAGGCTGCATTCCGCCTGATCAGAAAGGCCAGTGAACTCATCGATATGAGTAAGCATAGCGGGGAGCATCCGCGCATGGGAGCCACTGATGTCTGCCCACTCATCCCTATCTCAGATATCTCTATGGATGAGACGGCCGAGTATGCCAGGCAGCTAGGTAAGCGCGTAGGAGAAGAACTCAATATTCCTGTCTATCTCTACGAGAACGCGGCCAGCAATGAGAAGCGGAGGAATCTGGCCTATGTCCGACAGGGAGAATATGAGGGATTGGATAAGCTGGCCACAGAAGATTTAGGCCCGGACTTCGGACCACGAAAATTCGAGGGCTCGGTCAAGCAGACCGGAGCAACGGCTATCTCGGCCAGGGACTTCCTAGTAGCCTATAATATCAATCTGAACACGACTTCTACGCGCAGGGCCAATGCCATCGCATTCGACATCCGCGAAGCGGGTCGGGTGAAGAAGACCAAAGGAATCACCGGGGAGGTGCTGACCGATGAAAATGGCGAACCTCTTCGCATACCCGGCACACTGAAGGCGGTCAAGGGTATTGGATGGTATATCGAGGAGTATGGTATCGCCCAGCTCTCATTGAACCTGACCAATATCTCAATCACTCCTGTACATGTGGCCTTCGATGAGGCCTGTAGAGCGGCCCAAGCACGCGGAATCCGGGTCACAGGGTCAGAACTGGTGGGATTGATCCCCAAAAAGGCCATGCTGGACGCGGCCGATCATTTCTTGAAGAAGCAACAACGATCGCTCGGTATCTCGGAAGAGGAGAAAATGAAGATCGCAGTCAAGTCTCTCGGCTTGGACGATCTCAAACCCTTCGATCCACGTGAGCGTGTGATCGAGTATCTCATCGAGGATGAGGGAGAGAGCAGGCTCATCGATATGGACCTGAAATCCTTTGCAGCAGAAACGGCCAGCGAGAGCATGGCTCCGGGTGGCGGTTCCATTTCGGCCTATGCTGGAGCATTAGGTGTGGCATTGGGGACCATGGTGGCCAACCTGAGTGCACACAAGCGGGGGTGGGATGACCGCTGGGAAGAATTCTCTCAATGGGCAGAGAAAGGGCAAGCCTACATGGATAAGCTCCTCTATCTGGTAGATGAGGATACCCGCTCTTTCAATGGGATCATAGCTGCATTCCAATTGCCCAAGGGCACTGAGGAAGAGAAAGCCACTCGCCAAGAAGCAATCCAAGAGGCTACCAAGTATGCCATTCAGATTCCATTCGAGGTGATGAAGACCTGCTACGAGAGCATGGAGGTAATGGAGGCCATGGTCCAGAAGGGCAATCCTAGTTCAATCACCGATGGGGCTGTGGGAGCACTCTGTGCCCGGGCAGGAGTGATAGGAGCCTTCATGAATGTGAGGATCAACTGTGTGGATTGTACCGATCAGACCTTCGTAGACAAGGTTTTAGCCGATGCAGGACGAATAAAGGAACAGGCAGTGGCACTGGAGAAGGAGATACTGGGTATTTTGGAGGATAAACTGTGACCATATGCGGCTTTTAGAGAATGAGAACATCCTTTGGACTTCCAAACGCAAGCGATATATCCTTACTGACAAGCGCTTACGAGAAGAAATTCCTAGTCTCTTTGGGGCAACCATCAAAAGCATCACGCTTTCTGATATACGCAGCGCAGAGCTAAGGACCATTTGGAACTGGTCCTATATGCGGAAGGCAATCTGGCTGTTCCTTTTGGCGAACGGGGCGGTCATCCTATTCAATAATTTCTTGCGGACGACCGAACTTTTCAAAATGATATTTGGAGAGCGGGCTATTCAGACGGATGAAGCACAGACTGTATTCGATGTCTCAGTCATTCTTATGGCTGTTGCATTGGTTGTGACCTTTCTACTGGTCAAAAAAGTATTCTCATTCCATACGACAGCTTTGACCATCGACATACGATTACGATGGATGGACTTTGAAGAACGCGAAGGCTTCATCAGTCAGGTCGAAAGTGCTAAGCTGTATTCGTCTATGACCGACACATACATACCTTGAACAATGATCGATCGTTTTACCGAGAAGATATTGCAGATATGGGACCGACTTTTAGATCTTGTGCCGGCCCTTGTCATTGCCTTGGCGGTGATGGTCGTCTTCGTTATACTCGGTAAACTGGTATATCTGGTGATGAGCAAGCTGCTCGATAGGCGGTGGAAGGGAAGTCTTATCGCTGGTTTTGTGGCTCAGGTCTTCAAGTGGCTCGTCTATCTGGTAGGTGTGACCGGGGCCATCGACATCTTGGGCTTTGGTAACATGCTGAGTGGTCTATTAGCAGGAGCCGGTATTGGAGCGGTCATCATCGGATTCGCTTTCAAGGATATTGGGGAGAATTTCCTTTCTGGCATTCTACTGGCTTTCAATCGGCCGTTCAAGAATGGAGATATCATCGAGGTAGACAGTTATAAAGGCACGGTCAGGGACTTGACCTTACGTATGGTCCATCTCCGTAGCGCAGAAGGCAAGGACTTTTTCATCCCGACTTCCTATCTGCTGAAGAATACCGTCATCAACTACACCCGAGATGACATCCTGCGTTTGGAGTTCATCGTGGGTATCTCTCCAGAAGATGACATCGATCGTACGCGAAAATTGATTTTGGATCATCTGGTCAAGGATGACAATATCCTCGATTATCCCGGGCCCAAAGTCAATACCAAGGAACTCGGGGAATTCACCGTGGATCTGCAAGTGATGTTCTGGGTGGATATCACAGTCAATCGGAAGACGGCCGATGAAGAACTGGGTCATACGATCCGTAGCAAGGTCATCACTGAGGTGAAAGAGCTGCTGGATGATGCCGGGGTGTCCATGCCTTCTCAAGTGCTGGAGCATCGTATGTATAAGGACGAGCGCTTTCGCATAGAACAGACTGGCACCCAGAAGGATGGATAAATCCCACATCCATGCGCATCTGATCCACTTGCTCGAAGAGCGTATCGCAGAACAAAGGACTTCTATAGAGTCACTCAAAGCCTCTCGTGACAAGGAGAGCAAGAGTACCACAGGAGATAAACACGAGGTGGGGCGTGCCATGGCCCAGAACGAATTGGACACCCAGGAATCCCAGCTTCAGCGGACGATCGGTCTTCTTCGTGAGCTGCAAAATCTGGATCCCACTTTCCAAGCGGATACCGTAGTCAAAGGCAGTCTGGTCACTACAGACAAAGCCACATATTTCCTGTCGATCGCCTGGGGGAGATTGAATGTGGATGGGGAAGAGGTGTTCGTTATCTCTACAGCCTCACCTCTTGGAAGGCAGATGATCGGCAAAAGAGCAGGACAGCACCTGGAATTCAACTCCCAAGTGCAGCGTATAACTGCTGTATCTTGAGTACTTAGAAGATCAATCTTCTTTCTTCACCTTCCCACGTATATCTTGGAATACACGCGTCACGGCCGACACACTTACCGTATCGTGCTTGAAGTGCTCGATAATCTGCGCTTTCTCCTCTTCGGTGCATTCTAACTGATTCATGATGTTCATCAAGTGCATCTTCATGTGTCCTTTCTGGATACCCGTGGTCACCAGCGAGGCCACCGCTCCGAAATTCTGTGCCAGTCCGCTGGCCGCAATGATTCCCATGAGTTCCTTGGCATCTGGTTGTCCGAGCAGGTCCAATGAGAATTTCACCATGGG
>JABDLZ010000271.1 GCA_013001705.1 Flavobacteriales bacterium | reverse complement strand
AGTGTGGGCGATTATGACAATGACGGCTGGCTGGACCTCTTTACGAGCGATATCGATTCATGCAAGTTGCTTCGCAATATGGGGAATGGGACTTTCGAGGACCGTACTCTAGAGGAGGGCTTGGACTTCGAGGCATTCACCTGGTCGGGACTCTTCATGGATGCCGACAACGATATGGACCTCGACCTCCACATCAGCACCTATGGAAGTCACAATCGTTTTATGGAGAATATAAGTGGGGCAGCGAGTTTCGTGGATGCGAGCACCGCATGGGGATTCCAATTCGATTTTGACGATGAGGCTTCAGGAGCATTTGGCGATGTGAATGGGGATGGTCATCCCGATTTCTCGAGCATCGAGCAGTATGCCCCAGATATCGACAACCGGCATTCCCTCTGGATCAATCAGGGCACCACGGGCAATCACTTCCTCAAGTTCCGATTGGTGGGCACAACATCCAATCGCATGGCGGTAGGCTCGGTCATACGGGTCTATACCGATGGGATACAGCAGATGAGACGTGTCGGGTGCGGTGAGAACTTCGCATCGCAGAATAGCTATGTGCAACATTTCGGTATGGCCAGCTACAGTGTAGCAGACTCCATCCATATCCTCTGGCCCGATGGACTGGACACCACTCTCTACGATATAGCCGTGGACCAGACCCTGACTTTGATAGAAGGGAATGAGGTATTCGGATGTACAGACCCTGAAGCCTGCAATTACGAGCCGGAGAGCACGTGGGATGACGGCTCCTGTCAGTATATCGAGACCTCGGGCATCCAAGGCGATACGATGCCTACCATAGAACAGGTCTATATCTACACTTTCGATCTACTAGAAGGCTTCGATTATCTCTGGGAGATAGCCGGTGGGGATATTCTCAGCGGCCAAGGGACACATGAGGTTGAAGTAGTGTGGAATAGCTCCGAGACGGGATTGTTGACCTTGACCATCAGTGGGCCCGACTCTTGTATGGCACAATATAGTCTGGTCACTCAGAATGTCCTTTCCTCTTTGGAGGATCAAGTTGTCTGGAATTTCAGGATATATCCAAACCCGAGTGATGGACATGAACTCTTTATGGTGTTCAGCAGAATCGGTGGATCAGAATATCCTATCGGTATCGAAATATTGGATACCAGCGGAAGAGTGATGGCTGAACAGATTTTGACTAAGAAATCGAACAACCAGCTGACGAGGATTGAATTCGATCAGAAACTCCAACAAGGCATCTACATTGTTCGTTATTCAGAAGGCGATTACATGAACTATTCAAAGGTGGTGGTCGATTAGATCACTCGATAAACGCCTTTTTTTTTACCGCTGAATCTTTTCACTCCATGGGCTGAATCTCGCGGTCCATCTACGTTTATATACTATTCATGCATACAAAAAGTCTTGATTTTATTATGCAATGCATTAGGTATTGATCTACATTGAGCCCGCTCGCAAAAATCCATAGGGATCGACCGAGTCTTAGACCATGGATTTCCATGGCACCCATATCACAATAACAACCCTAATACAGTCACAGATGAAATCAATGTTCATACGGTTCATTCTTTCGGGAATGATCCTATTCGCCATGATCGACCTGCATGCCCAGCCAGGATCGACCTGTAACCCATTATATACGACTAACCCTTCTAAAGCCATTGCCGATCTGGGCCTGACCCGAGACACGATCAGTATCAGTGGATCAGGTATTACCCTTAGTGGCCTGCACGTCTACGTGAATTTGAATCACACCTGGATCAATGATCTTACGATCACCTTGACCAGTCCAGCCAATACCGTAGTAAGCCTCACAGCAGCTGCTTGTGCTGGAGAAGACAATATGGATGTGGAATATTCAGATTTCGCTACCGACCCAGCGGGTACCAACTGCCCTCCTATCGGTGTCTACGAGATTCCGAATACCGCATTGTCAGCCGTGAATGGTGAAGCACTCGATGGAGACTGGATACTATCCATTACAGATGGCTTTGCAGGCGATATAGGTACGCTCAACACTTGGTGTCTCATTCCCAATCCCCCGGTACCGGGAGACAATTGCGGCAATGCCATCGATATATCGGCCACAGGTACATTCAATACAGGCCCTTATACCGGTGACCCGGCCCCTTCCTGCGGGACAGGTGCTGCACGCTACTATACCTTCACTGCTCCATCGAATGGAGACCTTACTGTGGAGACCTGCGGCCTTACTACCGAGGATACTCAGTTGGCTACATTCACTGGCACTTGTGGATCACTGCTTCTTTCACAGTGTATAGTCGATGCATGTAGTACGCAAGAGACTGTCACCGAAACGATGAGTGCCGGAGAGACCATATATGTGGTATGGACCGGTGCCAATAGCCCGGCAGCACATGACTTCAATGTCAATTATGCGCCTGCTGTTGGGGCGGAATGCGGAACGTATACGAGCAACCCCGCACTTGCAATACCAGATAACGACACCGTCACCGATATCATTACGGTGAGTGGTACATATCCTGAACAACTGACCGACCTGAATGTATTCTTGGATATCACCCATACCTATATAGGTGACCTCACGATCACATTGACCAGCCCATCGAATACTACTGTCACCTTGGTCGATGGAGGGAATGGATGTACAACAGAAGAGAATATGGAAGTGGAATATGATGATTCGGCCACCGATCCTGGTGGTACCAATTGCCCACCGATCACCGTATTCGAGATGCCCTTCGAGGCTCTGAGTGCATTCAATGGTGAGAACTTCGATGGAGATTGGACCTTGACCATTATCGATGCAGCCAGTCCTGACCCTGGTGTTCTGAACTCTTGGTGCCTCATTCCTGAGCTGGTTCTACCACCTCCAGGAGCTGATTGTGGAGCATATGCCAGTTCTCCATCCAAATTCATCCCGAGCAGTACGACCACACGGGATACCATTACCGTGACCGGAACTACACCACAGACCTTGACCGACCTCGATGTCTATCTCGATATCACTCATACATTCATAGGTGATCTTACCATCACCCTGACCAGCCCCGCCAACACCACCGTGACACTCGTCTCATCAGGAGGAGGATGTGCAGGTGCTGACAATATGGATGTTCAATACGATGACGAGGTCAGCGACCCTTCAGGGACCACCTGTCCTCCGATAGGAGTATATGAGATCCCCGCCTCGGCACTTTCTGCTTTCGATGGCGAATCCTTCGATGGAGATTGGATACTTGCAGTGACAGATGGATTCGCAGGTGATGATGGCACCTTGAATTCCTGGTGTCTACTTCCAACGCTATTCTTGGACCCTCCGGGTACGGCATGTGGACCCTATTCCAGTAGTCCAGCCACACCGATAGTAGATGGTCTGATCATTAACGATGTCATTACTGTAGCGGGCACTGGTCCACAGACCGTGGGTGACCTGAATGTATATGTAGATATCACACACACACGTATAGGTGACCTGACCATCACGCTAGAAAGTCCCATTGGTACCATCGTCACATTGGTGACCAGTGGAGGAGGGTGTACCGCAGAAGACAATATGGATGTTGAGTATGATGATGAAGCAACCGACTTCTCTGGAACGAACTGTCCTCCTATTGGAGTTTACGAGATACCATCCACCGCACTGTGGGCTTTCGATGGAGAAATATTCGAAGGGGACTGGACTATCAGAGTGGCAGACAATGGCATTCCCAATCAAGGAACCCTGAACTCATGGTGCCTCATACCCCAACTTGTTTCGCCTCCGCCCGGAGGTCAATGTGGGACGTATACCAGTAGTCCAGCCACAGCTATTCCTGATAATACATCCATCACTGACGTGATAGCGGTGAGCGGGACATCTCCAGAGCTGATCACGGACTTGAACGTCTATTTGGATATCACACACACATTCATCGGAGACCTTACGGTCACTCTGACCAGCCCGGCCAACACCGTAGTGACGCTCGTCTCCAGTGGTGGCGGATGTAGTGGAGCTGATAACATGGATGTAGAATATGATGATGAGGCTACGGATGCATCAGGTACGACTTGTCCTCCCATCGGTGTCTTTGAGATGCCGTCATCTGCGCTTTCGGCATTTGATGGAGAATCCTTTGATGGGAATTGGACCTTGACCGTGAGTGATGGAGGCTTCGGAGATACAGGGACATTGAATTCCTGGTGTATGATCCCCAGTTTGGCACTTCCTGCGCCAGGTGATGACTGTGGTACATATAGCAGTGCACCATCAGCCACTCTGGCCAACCCTGGAACGACCACCGATGTCATCACTGTCACTGGGACGGACCCTCAGTTCCTCACCGATCTCAATGTCTATCTGGACATCACGCATCCATTCATTGAAGACATCACCGTAACCCTCACTAGCCCGGCTTCCACCGTGGTGAACCTAGTTGTAAATGGAGGAGGATGTACAGGTGTCGCGAACTTCGATGTGGAATACGATGATGCTGCCACAGATAACAATGGAGCCAACTGTCCTCCGGTAGGTGTTTTCGAAAAACCCTTTGACCTGCTTTCTGCATTCAATGGAGAGACATTCGATGGAGATTGGACACTGGCTGTGACCGACCCGAACCCACTGGACGGAGGAACACTCAATTCGTGGTGTCTCATACCTACTTTGGCGACTCCAGCTCCTGGAGATGACTGCGGAACATATACCAGCAGCCCTGGCACGCCCACGGTCGATAATTCTTCGATATCAGATGTCATAACAGTCTCAGGTACAACTCCTCAAGTGCTGACCGATCTGAATGTCTATCTGGACATCACCCACTCTTACATCGGAGATCTTACCGTAACCTTGAATAGTCCGGGCAATACCGATATCACATTGGTAAGTTCAGGAAATGGTTGTGGAAGTGTCGATAACATGGACGTGGAATATGATGATCAGGCCACTGATGCTGCTGGCTCGAACTGTCCTCCGCTTGCTGCATTCGAAATACCTTTTGAAGCACTTGGTTTCTTGGATGGCGAGACCTTTGATGGGGACTGGACCTTGACCGTAGCCGATGGTGCTTCTGGTGATGGTGGAACCTTGAATAGTTGGTGTCTGATTCCTACTTTGGGACCTCCACCTGCCTGTCCGAATGTCACTGGGCTGACAGCTACGAGCACAGCGACCAGCACGGTGGACATAGCATGGAATCCAGCCGTTGGTGCCACGAATTATCTATGGGAGATACAGAATGCTACGGATCCTCAAGGATTTGCCCCTGCCATTGCCAGCGGATCAGGACCAGATACCTCTGCAACCGCTACGGGTGCATTCGTTGTAGGTAATGAATACACCTTGTATGTAGCCTCAGACTGTAGCGGACTTATTGGAAACTATGTCTCCTTAAATTTCACACATACACCTCCACCTGCCAATGATGACTGTAGTGGTGCCATTGCGCTCTCCGTAGGGTCTGGATCCTGTGAATCCCCTTCAAATGGGAGCAATGTCTATGCGACTGATTCTGGTGTTGCTCATAGTTGTGCATCCTATTCTGATCAGGATGTATGGTTCTCAGCCATCGTCCCAGCAAGTGGAGAGCTTATAGTCGAGGTGAGCAATTCTGTCGGATTCTCCGATGGTGGAATGCAGGCCTACTCCGGAACATGTGGATCTTTGGTATCCATAGAATGTGATGATGATGATGGACCAGGGTTGCTTCCACGATTAGAATTGAGTGGACGTACACCCGGAGAGGTGATATACTTTGCCGTGTGGGAATTCGGTGGAGGAAGCGAAGGTACCTTCGACATCTGTGCCTGGGAACCTCCTCCTCCCATTGCCAATGATGACTGCTCAGGCGCAATTGCAGTGACTACATCCATATTCGGAGAACCTGGATGGCAGGTCTTCAGCAATGCCTCTGCTACAAACTCTGGAGTAACAAGTTGTGTTGGGAATGAAGATGATGACATCTGGTTCAGTTTTGTCGCCCAATCAAGCAATGATGCTGTCATTGCCCGAGGCGATGGGATCGATATGGTCATCGAGATCTTCGATGGCTGTGGAGGTGCGCAGATAGCCTGTGAGGATAACACCCTCAGCGGTGAGATCGAGCGGAGCGTTCCTGGAGGACTCGTCATTGGTGCCACCTATTACTTCAGAGTGTATCACTACTTCAGTGGTGCCGGAGGTGGAAGTGTCGAAGTCCAGGTGAAGACGTATGAGGATTCTCAACTTCAGAGTCAATACTGCAACGAGACCTATGACCTATCCCAGTCCATCTACTCAGAGCGCGATGACCTCGGCCAATTGTATTCCAACCCCAATGTACCGGTGAAAGGATACCGCTTCCATTTCGAGGAGCAGGGAGGTGGTCTGAGCGTGGATTATAGCAACCCCGGAGAGACCCCATATCTCACACTTGCGAGCGTGCCGGGTCTGGAATATGGAAAGACCTATGACGTCTCGGTCAGCCACAGAGTGAGGATGCGTGCCAATGGTAGCATCTTCGAGTACTGGTCACAATACGGTACACCATGTCCTATCACCATACAGGCCGATGTACCTACCACCCAGTTGATCGCTGAATTCTGTCCGGCCACCGAAGACCTCTATCTGGAGGATCAGATACAGGCCGTGCCTGTACCGGGAGCTGATCAGTATCGATTCACCTTCGATGGTCCGGGCGGACCATTCGTTGAGTCGTCCAATAATTACGCGATGTTCCTCTACACTGTAGGACCATTCGGAGGCCCAGGGCTTCAGTATGGCTCTTCAGTCTACAACGTAAGTGTGGAAGTTCAAGTCAATGGCGCTTGGAGTGTACCAGGTACTCCGTGTATGATCACGATGGCCTCTGAACCTGAGAACACAGAGGTGCAAGGTTCTGACTGTGGAGGTACCTTCCTCTATCCGGATCCGAACTATATACTAGCTCAGTATGTCTATGGAGCTAACGGATATGAATGGGAATGGACACCTACATCTGGACAGAGCGGAGGCACACAGACCACTACGACCGATGGTATCTCACTCGCATTCCATACCACCGATCTCGATCTGAGTGAAGGAGGATCATGGGACGTAAGGGTCAGAGCCTTGGCCGATGGACAGAATGGTTCTTTCTCGACTGTATGTGTCATCAATATCACCCCTACAGGACCTATCGCTCCCCCATCGGATGATGTTTCGGATATTAAAGCCATGCTCATGAGCGATGTTATGGCCGAGATCTATCCGAATCCGACCCATGGAGATCAGGTTGCCATCCACTTGAGCGAACTATCTGACGAGAATCAGAGTATTGTGATCGAGGTAATCGAACAGACAGGGAAGGTCATCCTCACAGATCGATTCAGTAATAAGGGGGTAGAAGCCACGTATATATTGGATTTCGAGAATGAACTGGCAACAGGACTATACTTTGTCAACCTCTACATCAATGATGTGAGACTGACGAAGAAATTGATGGTCCAACGCTGATCTTCTCAGCAACTGATTGAAGGAAAAGGAGGTGATGATCACCTCCTTTTTTTTTACCTATTCTGCACGTATCTAGCTCCTAAGAGCATGACCCAATCACACTTTGGATGCCTCGTCCTTCTAGCTAATTATAGCTAGTACAATCTACCGGATCATGGTGTTTTATAGGCCTAACATGCTGATTACCTTGAAGTTGATATTCCTTTCGTAGTATCCCTCTCATTTGTGATCCTGCGATAGGTAGTATGAACTAATACCCTTTGTATCATGAACACGACCAACTATCAATTAGCGTTCATCAGCTTATTCTGTCTGCTGGCGCTCTCGTTACATTCTCGCAATACCGATATTCTGATGGCAGATAGATCCATCGATATCCAAGACGCGAGAACTCCATTCTTATCTGAGGATTCTGACATCGACATGGAATCCCATGCCTTCTGCGCACCCTTTGCAGCTCACATGACTTCCGAGAGTATCGGAGGTGTACCTAATGACAATTGTGTAGATGCGATCCCGATCACATCTTCCATTCTAGGAGAAGCCGGATGGCAGTCATTCAGCAATGCAGACGCTACGGATTCCGGAGTCACCAGTTGTGGTGGTGCGGAAGACGATGACATCTGGTTTTCTTTTGTAGCCCAATCTGCCAACGATGCCGTGATCGCTCGCGGTGTTGGGACCAACAGTGTCGTAGAGATCTTCGATGCCTGCGGTGGTACTCCCCTTGCCTGTGAGGACAATACGTTCGATGGTGGGATCGAGAGAAGTGTTGCAGGTGGACTCATTCCGGGTAATACCTACTATTTCAGAGTCTATCATTATTTCCCTGGAGCTGGTGGAGGCACCATCGAAGTGCAGCATAAGACCTTCGAGGACGGAGGATTGAATCCCGCCTACTGTGGAGGCACTTATGACCTCTCCCAATCCATCTATGCGGAAAGGGATGACCTCGGTCAACTCTACTCCAATCCCCATGTACCGGTAAAAGGCTATTGCTTCCGATTTGAAGAACAAGGAGGCGGTCTGACGGTGAACTACTCCAATCCTGGGGAGACACCTTATCTAACACTTGCTAGTGTACCGGGCTTGGAATATGGCAAGACCTATGACGTCTCCGTGAGCCACAGGGTGAGGATGCGCGCGAATGGAAGCATCCATGAATTCTGGTCAGGTTTCGGGGCTTCTTGTCCGATAATCATCCAGAATGATGTTCCTAGCACTCAATTGCAACCCGAATTCTGCCCCACCGCGACCGACCTTTATCTGGAAGATCAGATACAGGCCGTACCCGTAGCCGGGGCCGATGAATATCGTTTCACCTTCGATGGCCCTGGAGGTCCCTTTGTAGAAACGTCTGACAACTATGCCTTAGCTCTCCATACAGTAGATGGCTCAGGGAGCGCAGGACTTCAGTATAACTCTTCGGTATATAATGTGACTGTAGAAGTACAGGTCAATGGATCCTGGTCCGATTCAGGCCCTAGCTGTATGATCTCCATGGCTTCGCAACCGGAAGATACCGAGATCCAGATGAGCTACTGTGACGGCACCTACGACTATCCGGATCCAAATCATATCATGGCCGAATATGTATATGGCGCCACCGGCTATGAATGGGAGTGGACGCCTGCTTCTTTACTGGGCTCCGGAGTGCAAACGACCCTGACCAATGGCGCTGCACTGGCCTTTCACAATACCGACCTGGATCTCAGTGAAGGAGGGTCTTGGAACGTGAGGGTGAGAGCATGGGTAGGCAATCAGCCTGGCTCCTTCTCTACAATATGTGTGATCAATATCAACCCTACAGGACCTAGCGCTCCCCCATCGGATGATGTTTCGGAGCTGAAACTCATTGGTACTGAATCGGTCACCATGGACCTATTTCCCAACCCCTCCGATGGACAACAGGTGATGCTCGAGCTATCCGGATTGCCGGATGCCCAGCAGGGGATCCGTATAGACATCTTGGACCAGACCGGCAGGACAGTACACCACCAGACGATAGCTAGTAAGGGAGCGGAGCTACGGTCGCTGATCGGCTTCGAACAGACCTTACCTGCTGGAATCTACTATGTACGCTGTCAGATAGATGGGATGCCCATTATACGCAAGCTGACCATACATTGACGTATGACTGAATTTTGATCAAGAAGCCACTCTTAGGAGTGGCTTTTTCTTTGTCGGGGTGGCAGGATTGCTTCTCTTCGCTGTGCATCCTGAATGGAAGTATTAACAGCAGTTGGAGCCAGACTGAATTCTGGCTGTATGAATTCCGTTTCACAAGTTGCTATCAACTCGACTTGGATTCTCTTCATGAAAACAGCCACTCTTACAAGTGGCTTTTTCTATTTCGGGGTGGCAGGATTGCTCCGCTTCGCTGCGCATCCTGATTCAGGGAGGTGATAGAACAAAATAGCCAGACAGGGTCTGGCTATTCTCATTCCATTCCTCCAGATAAGAGCGAGCTCTTTCTGGATCCATTCCATGAAAAAAGCCACTCTCTCGAGTGG
>JABDLZ010000270.1 GCA_013001705.1 Flavobacteriales bacterium | reverse complement strand
AAACACTAATAAAAATAAAAAAAAAAATAGGGGAGATCTCTTCATAGTCTTGGAATAGGGTATCAAATGTGAATTCGACCACTCCGTCCATTATCACGTTTCCGGTATTTCGAAAGCAAATGCTGTGTGTCCTGAAAACATCACATGGATATCCGGCCCCAGAAGAATAGACGTTCGCTTCAAGGTCATAGATGGGGGCTTCATCACTCACACCGAATAGTACTTCCGAATTCCAGTTTCCTTGTGTCGCATCAAAGGTCAGAGTGCCGTCAGTCGTTATATATGGGAACTCAAGAGTCGCATTATAGGCAAATACGTATTCTGAACTTCCTGATGCATTTACATAGAATTGCCCATCATCGTTGGTCATGAGGAAAAGACCCTCGGTGACATATTCAACTGTTTGATTGGGTAGGCCGTATTCTGTTGGGTCCATGATCCCATTCTCGTTCTCATCATAGAACACGGTTCCTAACACAGTGAATGTACATGAGCCGTCATTGAGACATACCCCTGAGTCATAATTATCGCCTCCTTCAATATCACATCCACAGTTGTCACAACAGGTGCCATTATCTATCCAAACTTCAGGATCATAGTTACATGCCGCTGGGTCTACACAACCTTCACCTACGTGGTTCTCATACCAGAACACTCCATCGGTATTTATTGCCAGAACATCGGCATCTCCATCTCCATCCAGGTCGGTGGCCCAGAGATCATTTGCAAAAGTTCCTGCTTCTACCTCATTTTTGAATTCAAAGACCCCAGCTACTTCATTGGGGAACCAGAATATCCCTGTTGGAAATCCGTAGATAGGGTCCAAGTGGCCATCCAGGTCGATATCGACCGCATGAACGCTATACCCATAGTCGGAAATGAAATCGATCGGGAACTGGATCTGCTCTTCGAATACCCCGGACCCGTTGTTCGGGTAGAAGGAGGCCAAGTTGGTGAAAATGCCCCCGGTCAATACATCGATGTCCCCATCTCCCTCTAGGTCGGCCACATACATCGACCAATGAGCTGGCTCCCAGAAGTCGATCTCATTCGGCTCGCCAAATGTTCCGTCCCCTTCATTGGGATACCAATGGATTATACTTGTGTTTACTGGAGCGATGATGAGATCATCATCCCCATCATTGTCAAAATCCGCAGCTTGAAGATTTCTCCATGAACCAGTTGCCGGTCCTGATTGAATCGTCTGTATCGGACTGAAATCACCGGTACCGTCATTTGCGCTCCAATACGCATCCGGATCATCGTCAGAATTGCCAAGTACATCTAGATCACCATCCCCATCTATGTCTGCAACATCCAGTGAATAGACATCATCTACTGCTGTCGAAACGGCCACTGAAGCTTCGAACTGTCCATTCCCCAGATTTCTATACCAATAGGTTCCGGAAGCTGCTCCTATGATGACATCGATAGCTCCATCATTATCTATATCTGCGCATTTCAAAGCCCTGGGTGCTTCTGCTGTGTCAGAGATGAGTTGCTGAGGGCCGAATACCCCATTTCCAGAGTTTGCATACCAGGCCACCTTATTATCGGTAAATGAAGTCGAGACCACATCGGAATCCCCATCTCCATCCAGATCGGCAGTTCTCACTCTTAACCCTCCATCGATATCAGTTGAGATAAATTGTGGGGGTCCGAAAAGTTGAGCAACTGAACACAGCGGAACTGAGAATAGCACCAGCACGATAAATAGAACAATACGCATAGCAGGTCGGATTATCATGTATTTGGTCACTTTACTCTATGATCAAGTGCTTCGTGCAATGTACTGAATAGGCGTTATCTAACTAGAAAAGGCACCTCTACTATCTCCTGCCCAGAGATGACCCTTAGCCAGTAGCTTCCCGGAGAGAGTTTGCCTCGCTGGAGAGTCAAAACTCCAGTGTCAAGATTCACGAGGTCGGTACACTGGAGCTTGCCGGTCAGGTCATGGATCTCGAGGGTAATTGGTCCTCTGAGGTTTCCTAGATCCACCAGCGCTGAAGTCGTGAATGGATTGGGGAAGAGAATGACTGGTCGACCTGTCAACTCTTCCAGTCCGAACCAACTGACGAATTGTTGCTCACTCATAACTGTACACGGAAAACCATTGGTGACCTCTACTGAGTAAAGCCCAAAAGGACCATTCTCGATAATCAACACCTGCTCGGTAGCACCTTCAATTGGCTCTCCTTCATAGAACCATTGATAAGAATCTCCTTCTATCGCTGTCAGCACCGGTTCATCGTCTGGGGAAAAGGACACTTCAAAGAGTGAACAATCATAGAGAGTGCTCCAAGTTGTATTTGTGATGATAGGTGGATTATTGTCGAAGAAGATGTTGGCCGTGTTATTTATCTCCGATAGAAGCGGAGTATCTGCTTCTGGTCTGATGGCAAAGTTGACAAAGCCCTGGCTTCCCAACGGGTCACTTGCACTATCCGGTAAGAGGATGTCTGCGAATAGAAATCGAAGTTCCCTACTCTCCGGGTCCAAAGTGGTGGACACAGTGTGCGAGCTATTCAAGAATTGGAAGGTGCTCAGGTCATGCGCCTCATCCAAGGAGTCCGTTATGAGCACCTGTATCGCAGGTGCAGTTCCCGTATTCTGAAATCGGATCTGATAATGAAGGAGGCTATCGGGATGAACGAAATGCTCTTCGGTGTATCCGATAGGTGCCACTTGTTTATCATTGGGATCATATGCACAGTTGAGGATGTGGTCGTATATCCACTGTCCGTAAGCAACAGTATCCCCTAGCTGTGTTGCCCAAGCAATGATCTCCCTGGAAAGCGTATCTCCTAGTAGGTCCACTCCAGGAGTAGTGAGCTGATATTCATGCACTCGTAGTTCGCCAGGAAGTAGGTCTTCAAAGCTGGTATAAATGGTGTTTTCATCCAATGAGTCAACAGAGGTGATCTGCACGAAGTCCGTATACAGCGTGTCGTAGGTGTAGGCTATCGTGCCATCAAATGAGAAATTGCCCAAGTTCCGGAACGCAGCTCTGTAAACATATGATTCACCACAAGGCAGAGTGTTGGCAAATGGAATGCTGGTGACCTGAAGCTGAGCTAATGGTGCATCGTTGGAAATGCCGAAAACCAAGTCTGACTCCTCACCCAGATAAAGTGTGAAATCCAGCGGTGAAAGAGTGGTGTTGAATGGGAATACGGTATCGTTATTGACGCCTACAGAATAGTATCCATAGTCTAGGTCAGTGAAGCTGAATATGCCCTGCTCATTAGTAAGACCAAGTATGCTATCGGGCAGCAAGTAGACCTCCTGACCGGCCAGAGCATATTCCCCAGGTTCTTCAAAACCATTTTCATTGACATCATGATATATATAGCCCGTCACATCGAACAGGCAAGATCCATCATCTATGCCCACATTCGGGTCGTAGTTACTGGCCAGTGGGTCAGCACAGCCATAGATGAAGACACAACTACCGTCATCGGCCGTAGCATCAGGGTTGTAATTCTCAGCAAGCAGGTCGGTGCAACCTAGAATGTATTGACAGCTTCCATCATCACAAGCAGCATCGGGGTCGTAGTTCAGCGCTATTGGATCTGGACATCCACAGTCCTGATAGCAACAATCGTCATTCGGAAAGATTGCGTTCGGGTCATAATTACAAGCGGCAGGGTCCATACAACCCTCTCCCAAGCGATTGATAGCATAATCCACTTGGTCGCTACTGCTCATGGCCTTGAGCACATCCATGTCACCATCGCCATCCATATCGAAAGGATGAACCACTTCAGAATACAGTCCGCCATTGGATGGGTAGATGGCATCTACTGGACCGAATTGTCCTGAACCATCATTATAATAGACTCCTGCAAATGAACCTCCGAATACCACATCCAGATCCCCATCCCCATCCATGTCACTGGTAGCGGTCATGATCACTCCATTGGCCGGCCCGACCATTTGCGGTGGTCCGAAATCTCCCGTGCCGTCATTGGTGAAATAGAGTATCTCATCGTAGAATGCGTCAGTCACGAGAACTTCCATATCGCCATCCCCATCCAGGTCAGCGGCATGAGCGTTGAATAATGTGCCCGCATCTTGGTAGATGGTCTGTTTTTCTCCATAGGTCTCTCCTCCCAGATTTTTGAACCAGACGATCTCATCACCAAAGCGGGAGGCCAGCAGTAGGTCTTGCAGCCCATCCCCATCCAGGTCAGGGCTTTCAATGCTGTTGGCATAATGATCCAAGTTCACCAGATCAAGTGCAGGATCGAAGGCGCCTCCGCCTTGATTTCTGATCAAGGAGACGGTTTGAGCATTGGCTGTAGCATAGAGGATGTCCAGGTCATCATCTCCTTCGATATCCGCTAGATATAGCGCAGCGATGATACCACTGGGTGCTACTGGAAAGAGCGTAATGCTCCAGGTGCCTGTCGGTCCTTGTTCGAGGTAGGCCAGTCCACCTCCATTGGTGGAGCTGGACACGACCAAGTCCTGATCGCCATCATCATCCATATCGGCCGCGATGATGCGATTGGGAGAGGAAAGTTCTGTGCTGATCAAATTCTTTGTCCATGGCAGGTAATCTGAGCCCGTACCAGGATTATCATACCAAGCGACTTC
>JABDLZ010000269.1 GCA_013001705.1 Flavobacteriales bacterium | reverse complement strand
GTCGGATACAGGTGCTGGTCAAGGATTCTGGAGTAGGCATGAGCGCTGAACAGATAGAACGGCTCGCCTCCGATGGGATCCAAAGCGAACGGGGAACAGCCGGGGAAGTAGGTACCGGGCTAGGCCTGACCCTGGTCAAGGAATTGGTGGACTTGAATGAAGGGGAGCTTCAGATAGAAAGCCGTCCCGGTCAAGGAAGTGTCTTCAAGGTCGCTCTGAAGCGGGCCTGATTCAACCCGGATAGCCTTCATCGACACGAAGCTCCGAGTTCTTGATGGCCCAGGTGGCCAGCGCATCACAGCGTTCATTCTGCATGTGGCCGTTGTGCCCTTTGACCCATTGGAAACGTACCTCATGATGGTCGACCAGTTCGAGCAGTCGGGCCCAGAGGTCGGCATTGAGGGCCTTTTCCTTGGAATTCCGCATCCAGCCTTTGCTGCGCCAGTTCTTGGCCCAGCCTTTCTCTATACCAT
The DNA here is from genome assembly GCA_013001705.1 of Flavobacteriales bacterium. Classification (NCBI taxonomy): domain Bacteria; kingdom Pseudomonadati; phylum Bacteroidota; class Flavobacteriia; order Flavobacteriales; species Flavobacteriales bacterium. The sequence goes on along the minus strand of JABDLZ010000269.1, from coordinate 4,939 downwards.
CGATCACATATTTGGAATCGGAATAGACCTGCACCCGCGTTCGTCTTTTGATCTGGGCCAGTCCATAGATCACCGCCATCAGTTCCATGCGGTTATTGGTGGTCATTTCGAATCCCTGAGCAAACTCCTTGCAATGTCCCCGCTGACAGAGGATGAAACCGAATCCTCCGATCCCCGGATTGGGTTCGGCACCCCCATCGGTGAAGAGTTCGATGAAAGGAAGAGATTCTGTTGAAGGATGACTCATTGGATCAAGGCGCTTCTATCGAGCGGACGCTGATCCCCGTTCCAGGTGAAATCCTTGAGGATCAGTGCTTCCTGACTGATCTTATCCAAGGGGTAGAAGGCATTGTCGGGCTTGGTGATGAACTTGACCCGGCTGATCGTCCGGTCCTCGATGCCTATTACCATGCTGCTACAGGCACCCACATTCACCCCGATGATGCGTTGCTTGGGCACGTAGGTACTATCGCTCGCATCTTCTTCCGGCACCTCCTCCACGGCATAGTAGATACATTCCCCATTGCCCTCGATCACCACACGGTCCAGTTCATTCTCCTTGAAGTAGCCGGTGAGGGTGCGGCCTTTGATCTGGTTATAGTGTATACTGTCCACCTGACTGATGATGAAGGCCATGTTCTCGGTATACATCGATTCGATGGTGCCCTCATAGGTCTTCAGGTCGATGCGTTCTCCACTGATCTGGTTCTCCTCGCTCCATAGAAAGGGCTGCTCGTACATGCGTATGAGGCTGTCAGCTTCGGTATAGACCAAGGAATCACAGACGCCTTGCAGGTCGGTCTTGAATATCTGGACCCCATAAAAGGCAGTGATCTTGCGTTTCTCCAGCGTATCGGCTGTCATCTGCAAGGTGTCGGCATGGAGTAGGAGGGTATCTGCTTCGAAGAACTGCTCCATGAGCGCTCCATCGGTGACGAAGCTCATGTCCTGCTCTTCCAGATGTTTACCATACTGTCCGCTGATCTGCAATTGATTGAGCGTATCGATGATCAAGACATCTCCGAAGGCTTCGCCATATCCGGCATTGCGGTCATAGTATAGGCTATCTCCCAGTAGCTGTTGTTCGTTGCTCCAGATATGGGCATTCTCCCCGAAACGGGCCTTGTCATTGACCGTGTCGTACCAGCCATTCTCACAGTAGATGCGGTTCTCATCGGAATCGATGATGGTGGGACCGAGGAAATAGGCCTGTTCCGATAGGGAATGGTAGTGGAGTGTATCGGTATACATGGTGTACTGCGGATTGCGCAGCTCCACGGTATCCTTGAAATGCATGATCTTGCTATCGGCAAAGTAATGGCCCATACTGCTGGTCAGGACATTGCGATTGGCCGAGCTGACGATCTTCCCTCCACCGAAATAACTGGCCATACGGTCATCCAGTTGGTACTCGATATAATCGGTGGTGAGGGTCATCTCCCCATCCCTGAGGGTGATCTCCTCGAATATCTCCGCCTTGCGTTCATCGGCATCGTAGTCCAGTCGTTTGCCGCGTATGGTGAGATCCTTTTTATCAGTGATGCGCACATTACCGAAGGATTCGAAGCGATTGGACTCCTCATAGAGATAGGCACTATCGCAATACATGCGGCTGCCTTGATGCTCGAATATGACGCGTCCGAGTAGGCGCTGCGCTTTGACCATACCGGCATCGTACTCGATGACATCGGCCCGTATGAGCTGTATCTTCTTGTTGTCCTGAGCAGACAAGTGTAGTCCACAGAGGATAAATAGGATGCTATGAAGGAATATCCGCACGCAGACGGAGGTCAATTCTTATGCCAAGACCTTGTCGAGCAGAATGGTCTGCTCCCGGTCAGGGCCTACGGAGATGATATTGATAGGTACTCCGATGTGCTTTTCGATGAATCGGATGTAGGCCGCCAGATTCTCTGGAAAGTCATCTTTGTCCAGCACTCCGGTGATGTCTTCTGACCATCCGGGCAGGGTCTCGTAGATCGGTTCTATCTCGTCTTCCAGCGAGAACGGGAGATGCTCTGTGCGTCCGTTAGGGGTCTGATAGGCCACACAAATTTTCAATTCATCGATGCCACTGAGGACATCGGCCTTCATCATGTTCAGGTGCGTGACACCGTTTACCATGCAGGAGTATTTCAGTGCGGGAAGGTCCAGCCAGCCGCATCTGCGCGCACGTCCGGTCGTACTGCCGAATTCATGCCCCTTGTTCTGGATCTCTTCACCGAGGGCATCTGTAAGTTCGGTAGGGAAGGGGCCACTGCCCACGCGGGTGCAATAAGCCTTGAATATGCCATAGACATTTCCGATCCGATTGGGAGCTACACCCAATCCGGTGCATGCTCCGGCACTGGTCGTATTGCTGCTCGTGACAAAGGGATAGGTGCCGAAATCGATGTCCAACAGAGCCCCTTGAGCTCCTTCGGCCAGAACTTTCTTGCCGTTGCGTAGCAGGTCGTTCACGTAGGGTTCGCTGTCCACGATGTCCATCGTAGTGAGCCAATGCATGGCCTCCAGCCATTCCTCTTCGAGTTGGGTATCCTCTTCGATGGGGTCGTAGAGGGAGAGGAGGTGACGGTGTTTGTTGACGAGGGATTCATAGCGGAGGCGCGCATCGCTGAGTAGCGCATCCCCTACACGGAAACCGTTTCGTCCCGTCTTATCCATATACGTAGGTCCGATGCCTTTCAGGGTGGAACCGATCTTCTTCTTGCCCTTGGCCAGTTCAGAGGCTTGGTCGAGGAGTTTGTGGGTGGGAAGGATCAAGTGGGCCTTCTTGCTGATGGAGAGTCGCGAGTTGACATCCACACCCAGTGCTTCTAGGGCTTCTACTTCCTTCTTCAGAATGACCGGGTCGATCACGACCCCATTTCCGATGAGGTTGTGTGTTCCTTCTCTGAATATCCCCGATGGAATGGTGTGTAGGACATGTTTGATCCCATCGAACTCGAGGGTGTGTCCGGCATTGGGTCCTCCTTGGAAGCGGGCAATGAGATCATACTCCGGAGTGAGTACATCTACGATCTTTCCCTTGCCTTCATCACCCCATTGCATTCCGAGCAATACATCCATTTTCATACGGTCGTCATTTATTCCGATAGCAGCTTCAAAGGTACATATATGCTGAAGGTGTTGCGCTGGAATAATCCACGTCAGACAAGGATTTATCCCTGATCGGAATCCTTGGCCTTGGCGTAGAAATAGAGCGAGTGATGGGAGATCTCCAGACCGAAGATATCTTCCAGTGTAGCCTTGATATTCTCGATGCGTGGATCACAGAATTCGATGACCTCACCTGTATCGGTACGGATGATATGATCGTGTTGTTTGTGATGGAGGCTCTTCTCGAATTGGGCCTGATTCTCACTGAAGCGGTGTTTTCGCACCAGATCGCACTCCAGAAGAAGTTCGATCGTGTTGTACAGCGTGGCCCGGCTCACCCGATAGTTCTTCGCCTTCATGTTCTTGAAGAGCGATTCGATGTCGAAATGATGATCGGAGGCGTAGATTTCGGCCAGAATGGCAAAGCGCTCCGGGGTCTTGCGCAGGTTGTTCTCCGATAGATAGTCGGTGAACACCTCGGTGGCGTGGGCCAGTATCTTATCCTCTGTTGCCATGGTCTCCTCCATATCAGTCAGTGGGTTTCTCAATTCTTCTCACAGAAGTCACTCCCTTGATGCTTTTCATCTCGCGAATGAGTTTGCTGAGGTGATTGGTGTCGTGGATGAAGAGCGATATCCTTCCTGTGAAGATACCATCATTACTCTCGAATGAGATGCTCTTCATATTGATCGTGAGCTGGCGCGAGATGGTATCGGTGATGTTGTGGACCAGACCGATGTCGTCTATCCCTTCGAACTTGATATAGGCCAAGGATTCCCGTTCCTTCTGACTGGACCACTTGGCCTTCATCACGCGATAGTCGAATTTGGAGAGCATCTGTACCGCATTGGGACAATTGGTGCGGTGGATCTTGATACCATCGTTGATGGTCACGAAACCAAAGATGTCATCTCCTGGTATGGGATTGCAGCAGGGTGCGAGCTTGTATTTGAAATTGACATCCCCCGCATTGAGCACCAGAGTATCTGATTTGGTAGGAAGGGGAGCGTGTACCTTGTTCTCCTTGGGACGGCTGCTCTCGACTTTCTTGCGCGGGAAGCTTAGCCTACCGTTACTCACCTTGTGGCCTTTGAGCTTTTTGAGGTCGATCTTTCCCGTGGCGATGTCATAATAGAAATCGGTGGTGCTCTCCACCTTATAATGACGTCTCAACAATTCCACATTGGCGCTGATGAAATCCGCTTTGATGGACTTGAACTTACGCTGGAGAATCTCCTTGCCATCCAGCGCAACGGTCTTCTTCTGCTCTTTGAGGGATTCCCTGATCTTGGATTTGGCCTTTCCTGTGATGACGAAGTTGAGCCAGTCCTCACTGGGAGTCTGATTCTTGCTCGTCAGGATCTCTACCTGGTCTCCACTTTTCAATTGATGGCTCAGAGGCACCAGTCGATGATTGACCTTGGCTCCGATGGTACGTGCACCTACCTGAGTATGGATCTCGAAGGCGAAATCGAGTGCGGTGGCATTGACCGGGAGCTTTTTCAATTCTCCGGTCGGGGTGAAGACGAAGATCTCTTCAGCAAAGAGGTTGAGCTTGAAATCATCGATGAAGTTGAGTGCATCGGCATCGGGATTCTCCAAGAGTTCTCTCACCTGATGGAGCCATCGGTCGAGGGAGGAAGCCTTGCCTGCATCTCCATCCTTGTATTTCCAGTGCGCGGCAAGTCCTTTTTCTGCCACTTCATCCATCCTGCGGGTCCTGATCTGCACCTCTACCCATTTACCACTATCGCTCATCACCGTGGCGTGCAGTGATTCGTAGCCATTGCTCTTGGGATTGGATATCCAGTCGCGCAGTCGCTCGGTATTGGGTTTATAG
>JABDLZ010000268.1 GCA_013001705.1 Flavobacteriales bacterium | reverse complement strand
GAATAGGTACGAGTACATTTGTCTCCGGATAATAGGTCGCGCAACATGAGCGAGGAATCTCGTAGGGGATGACCTTGAAATGCTCTGTTTTACGCAGCTGACCATCATAGGTCGAGGTGATATCCACGATGTCCTTCTCGGTGAGGCCGCGTGCTTCCATATCCTTTGGATGCATGAAGATCACTCTTCTGCCATTGTACACCCCACGATAGCGGTCATCCAGGCCATAGATGGTCGTATTGAACTGATCATGACTGCGTATGGTCATCATCATGAGTTCGTCTTCGGCCAGGGTCCATTCGGGTAGCTTGTTGAGGGAGAACTGTGCTTTGCCGCTTTCGGTCTTGAACTGACCGATACGCGCACCGTTGGGCAGATAGAATCCAGAAGGTTCCAAGAGCTTGCGGTTGTAGTCCGTAAATCCATCCACCACTTCAGCGATGTCATCGCGTATGAGGCTGTAGTCACTCACATAGTCCATCCATTGCACCTGACTGCGGTCACCCAATGTGGCATGGGCCATCCGGCAGATGACCTCCACTTCGCTCAAGAGCTGTTCGCTACAAGGTTCCAGCACGCCCTGGGTCGTATGCACTACACCCATGCTGTTCTCCACACTCTGTTTCTGCAGGCCCGTAGCCTTGATGTCCTTCTCCGTGCGACCCAGGCAAGGGAAGATCAGTGCTTCCTTTCCGGTGACCAGATGGGAGCGATTGAGCTTTGTGCTCACATGTACGGTCAGCTCGCAGTTGTTGAATCCTTGGGCCGTATAGTCGGTATCGGGCGCGGCCGAGAGGAAATTCCCACCCATCCCTACAAACACCTTGACCTTGTTCTCATGCATGGCCTGTATGGCATCCACCACGGCATAGCCGTGATTTGGATTGGGTTTGAATCCGTATTTGGCTTCTATCTTATCCAAGAATGCCTGCGGTGCGGCCTCCCAGATTCCCACGGTGCGGTCGCCTTGCACATTGCTATGTCCACGAACCGGACAGGTACCTGCGCCTTCTTTGGCCATACTCCCTTTGAGAAGGAGCAGATTGACCAGTTCGCGGATGTTGTCCACGGCATTCTCGTGCTGAGTAAGTCCCATGGCCCAGCAGATGATGATGCGGTCCCGTGATTCGATGAGGTCTACCACCGTGCTTATGGTCTCCAATGAGATACCTGAAGCCCGCGCACAGTCGGCCTTATTGTAGGTCTTTAGGTCTTGGATAAAGGCCTCGTAACCGTGAGTATTCACTCGGATGAAATCGTGATCGAAGACATCCCCCTTGCTTTCTTCCCTCTCGAGTAGTTCCAGCATGATGGCCTTGAAGAGCGCCACATCCTGATTGATCATGACGGGCAGATGGATATCGGTCAAAGGTGAACCTCCAGTGATCATCTTCCATGGTTTCTTGGGGTCGGTGAATCGGATGAGTCCGGCTTCAGCCAAAGGGTTGACCGAGATGATCTTCCCGCCATTCTCCTTGCACTTTTCCAGTGCCGATAGCATACGTGGGTGATTGGTACCGGGATTCTGGCCGATGACGAAGATCAATTCAGCCTTATGCAGATCATCCAAGGTGACCGATCCTTTCCCGATTCCCAAGGTCTCAGAGAGGGCCTTTCCACTGGCCTCGTGACACATGTTGGAGCAATCGGGAAGATTGGAGGTGCCGAATTCACGTACAAAGAGCTGATAGAGGAATGCCGCTTCATTGGTTGTCCGTCCTGACGTGTAGAAGACGGCCTCATCTGGGTCATCCAGGGACTGAAGGTGTTTGCCCAGTTTATTGAAAGCATCCTCCCAAGCGATAGGGCGGTAATGGTCATCGCCTTCTGCTCGATACATGGGTTCGGCCAATCGACCGGCCTTGCCGATCTCGAAATCGGTCCAAGTGGCCAATTCATCGATGGAATGTCTGGCGAAGAACTCGGCACCGATCCGTTGACGTTGCGCTTCTTCAGCAATGGCCTTGATACCATTCTCGCAGTACTCGCTCAGGGTTGCACGATCGTCATCCGGATCGGGCCATGCGCAACCGGGACAGTCAAAACCACCCTTCTGATTGAGCTGGGCCATGAGCTTGACCGCTTCACCGGGCCGCATGTACTTGACCACTTGTTTTCCTACGGAAGTAAGTGCGCCCAGTCCTGCACTGTCGGTATGTGGATCACCCACCTTGATGGGTTCTTCACGGAGGGGATTATGTGCGTGAGGATGATGGGAATCGGCCATATCACGAATTTATCCTTTTCAGGATGTCCCTGCCTCAGGACTGGATATTCACCCTCTAAAATCGTACATTCGCCAGCCCACAAATCGGGATTCCCATCCCCATAAAAAGACACAAGAAATGATATTCGACCTCGACATGATCAAAGCGGTATATGAGCGATTCCCTGGACGCGTAGAAGCTGCTCGGAAACTGCTCGGTAAACCACTTACGTTATCAGAGAAGATCCTCTATGCCCATCTATGGCAAGGAAATCCCACGGAGGAATATCAACGAGGTAAGAGCTATGTCGATTTCGCACCGGACCGCGTGGCCATGCAGGATGCTACGGCCCAGATGGCCCTGCTGCAGTTCATGATGTCGGGAAGGAAGAAAGTGGCAGTACCGAGTACAGTGCACTGTGATCACCTGATACAGGCTCGCGTAGGAGCGGATGCCGATATGCAGAATGCATTGAATCAGAACAACGAGGTCTTCAACTTCTTGGAGTCGGTCTCTAATAAATATGGGATCGGATTCTGGAAGCCGGGGGCCGGGATCATCCACCAGGTGGTCTTGGAGAACTATGCCTTCCCAGGTGGAATGATGATCGGTACGGATTCGCATACGGTCAATGCCGGTGGACTGGGTATGGTGGCCATTGGAGTGGGAGGTGCTGATGCTGTGGATGTCATGGCAGGAATGCCTTGGGAACTCAAATTCCCCAAACTCATCGGAGTCAAACTCACTGGGAAATTGGACGGCTGGACCTCTTCCAAGGATGTCATCCTCAAAGTGGCAGGGATCCTCACGGTAAAAGGAGGGACAGGTGCCATTGTGGAATATTTCGGCCCAGGGGCCGAGAGCATGAGCTGTACCGGAAAAGGTACCATCTGTAACATGGGTGCCGAGATAGGTGCTACGACCTCCACCTTTGGTTATGATGAGAGTATGAGCCGCTACCTCCGCGCTACCGGACGTGCCGATGTGGCCGAGGAGGCCGATCGCATCAGAGAACACCTCACCGGTGATGCCGAGGTCTATGCCGACCCAGAACGATATTTCGATCAGGTCATCGAGATCGACCTGAATACTCTGGAGCCTTCTTTGAACGGTCCATTCACCCCGGATCTATATACACCTATCAGCGAACTGGGAGCCAAGGCCAAGGAGCATGGATGGCCGCTAAAGGTGGAGTATGGGCTCATCGGATCCTGCACCAATTCCAGCTACGAGGATATCTCCCGATCTGCCTCGGTGGCCAAACAGGCAGTGGATAAGAAGATCACACCCAAAGCTCATTTCACCGTGACACCAGGCTCTGAGCAGGT
>JABDLZ010000267.1 GCA_013001705.1 Flavobacteriales bacterium | reverse complement strand
CTATATCTCCTATGACTTCTCCGAGATGACCGTGACAGCCTATGGCATGACGGATACGGCCGGTGTCGTACAGGGTAGACCTGTATTCAATCAGGCGGGTCAGTCCTTCAATAGCGATACGATACGTTACAATTTCACCACAGAGAAGGGATTGATCACAAAGTTGATCACCAATGATGGAGAGAGCTATGTACACTCTGAGGTCTCTAAGAAGCAGGAAGACGGGGCGATTCACAATTACGGTGGGATGTATACGACCTGCAGCAATGAGAAACCACACTACCATTTCCGATTCAACAAGATGGTGGTCATTCCCGATGACAAGATCATCACAGGTCCTGTTTATATGCGGGTGGGCAAGGTCCCTCTACCACTCGGACTGCCTTTCGGATTCTTTCCGAATACGACCAAGCAGAAAGCAGGTATCATATTACCCGGATATGGTCAGAGTCAGACCTTGGGCTTCTTCTTGATAAACGGAGGCTATTATCTCCCCTTAGGCGATCGGGCGGATACCCGACTGACCGGAGATATCTACTCCAGAGGGAGTTGGGGACTACGGAATATCACCCGCTACCGTAACCGTTACAAGAACTCAGGCAATATCGACCTGACCTATATGAAGCGCTTGAACGGAGACCGTGATCTGCTGAATTTCTCCAAGACCACCAGCTTTTTCATCAGATGGACCCATACCCAGGATGCCAAAGCACGGCCCGGTATCTCCTTCTCGGCCAATATCAATGCAGGAACGAGCAACAGTTTCCGGAATAACTACAACAGTTCGCAGAACGACTTCATCAGCAACACCTTTGCCTCTAGTGTGAACTTCAGCAGAAGATGGGATGACTCTCAATTGACACTCAGTGCCCGACACAGTCAGAACACCTTACAGCGCACGATCAGTATCAGTCTACCGCAAGCAGGATTCAACCTGAATCGATTCTTCTTACCCCTCTCCTTCTTGCGGGGTACTTCTGCAGGTGGAAAGAAATGGTATGAGACCATCGGGGTGACCTATAGCTCTCAATTCGATAACAAACTGAATACCACAGAGCCCGAGATGCGCTTGGACAATCTCACAGGACTCTCCAAGCAAGTGGTCAATGGTGTTCGTCATAATATCGGAGCCAGTACGAGCATCAAAGCGGGATACCTCAGCTTGACGCCCTCCTTCCGACTCACAGAGCGCTGGCATTTCGCTCGGGAAGAACTCGGTCTGATCGCAGATTCGGTGGTGACAGATACGGTAGGTGGATTCTTCACCACTCGGGACTATAGCATGAGTGCCAACATGACGACCAAGATCTATGGGATGTACAATTTCAAGGGCAACGGTATCAAGGCCATCCGTCATGTGATGACTCCCTCGCTCGGATTCTCCTACAATCCAGGCTACGACTTCAATCAGGAACTGGAAGTCACTGGAGAACCCATCGAGTATAACCCCTATGTGGTAAGTGCCTATCGACAATCGGCCTTCCAGGGTGAGTCTGCATCCTTGAATTTCAATCTCCAGAACAATATCGAAGGGAAGATCAGGTCCCGGAACGACACCTCTGGCACCGGGACCAAGAAGGTGAAGTTCATCGAGAACCTGAGTGTGAGTACCGGATACAACCTGGCTGCCGACAGCCTGAATCTCAGTGTGATCCGGGTAGGCGCACGGACTACGGTCTATAAGAACACGACCATCCAGTACTCAGGAAATTTCGACCCCTATCAAGTGAGCCGCACAGGTACACGTATCAATGCCTTCCGATGGTCAGGAAATGGCCCTTTACTGAGAGCGACCAATCATAACATCGCATTTGCCACACGCTTGAGTGGTGGCAGCGGTAAGAATCGCAAAGAGGAATTGGATGACACGGCATTTGCGAGTGAAGAAGAGATCGAGCAGATACGCAACAACAAGGATAAATATGTGGATTTCAACACCCCATGGAATTTGAACTTGAGCTACACGCTCAACATGCGGAATTCTTACCTCTTCACCGATGATCGCTTGAACGATACAACGATCACCCAACAGGGTATCCTATTCAATGGGGATATCAAGATATTCCAGCGCTGGAAGATCGGTGTGAACTCGGGATACGATCTCACTATGCAGGATTGGACCCCCACCACTCTGACGCTGTATTGGGACCTCCATTGCTGGGAGTTCCAGGCCAATGTGATTCCCATCGGTCAGCGAAAGAGTTTCAATCTGCGCATCGGGGTCAAAGCCTCGGTACTGCAGGATCTGAAGCTACAGCGAAGAGGTAATCTCGGTAGCGGTCAGCCCCTATTCCAATAAAAAAACCTCCGACCATTTCTGACCGGAGGTTCCATTGAGTTCATGAAATAGCGATCACTCGCCTGATTCCATTTTCTTTTTCAGTGCAGCAAGGGCGTCCAAATCTCCAAGAGTGGATTTCTCTTGAGAACTCTGTAGGTCCTTGATCGCTTTAGAAGTACGTGTGCCTTCTTTCCTGCGCTCTCCGTCCTGACGATCCCGCTTGGAGCGTGGATCCTCTTCGAAGGTCCTCAGGTGAGAAACCATGATCTTTCTGGCGTTACGGTTGAACTCCAAGACCATGAATGGCAACTTCTCTTCTGTGCGTGCACTCGTTCCGTCCTCTTTCTTGAGGTGGGTCTTCGGACATGAACCGATCATACCATATGGTAGAGCGATCTTGGCCGAGTTACCTTCAATAGCGAGTACAGTACCATCATGTACGGTACCTTCTGCGAAGGTTCCTTCGAATGCTTCCCATGGATTCTCCTCGAGTTGCTTGTGTCCGAGGCTCAATCTGCGATTCTCAGCATCGACTTCCAGTACGATCACATCCATCTCTTCTCCGATATTACAGAACTCGGATGGGTGCTTGATACGCTTCTGCCAGCTCAGGTCGGAAATGTGTACGAGTCCGTCCACACCTTCTTCCAACTCTACGAATACTCCGAAGTGGGTGAAGTTCCTCACTTTGGCGGTATGCTTGCTGTCCACTGGATACTTGGATTCGATATCCTTCCATGGATCTTCCATGAGTTGCTTCATACCCAAGGACATCTTACGCTCCTCTTTGTCGAGGGTGAGGATCTCGCATTCGACCTCATCTCCTACATTGAGGAAATCCTGAGCACTTCTGAGGTGCTGTGACCAGCTCATCTCAGAAACGTGTAGAAGCCCTTCGATACCCGGTTGGATCTCGATGAAGGCACCGTAGTCAGCAATGACAACGACTTTTCCTTTGACCTTATCGCCCACTTTGAGGTTCTCATCCAGTCCATCCCATGGATGTGCTGAAAGTTGTTTGATACCCAGAGCGATACGTTTTTTCTCATCATCGAAGTCCAAGATGACCACATTGATCTTCTGGTCGAGTTCTACCACCTCTTCCGGGTGATTGATACGTCCCCATGAGAGATCGGTGATGTGTACCAGTCCATCTACACCCCCCAGATCCACGAATACTCCGTAGCTGGTGATGTTCTTGACGGTACCTTCCAGTACTTGACCTTTCTCCAGACCTGCGATGATCTGTTTCTTCTGCTCTTCGATCTCAGCTTCGATCAAGGCTTTGTGCGATACAACCACGTTCTTATACTCCTGGTTGATCTTGACCACCTTGAATTCCATGTTCTTACCTACATATTGATCGTAGTCACGGATGGGCTTCACATCGATCTGCGAACCGGGTAGGAAAGCCTCGATACCGAATACATCGGCAATCAGTCCTCCTTTGGTACGGCACTTGACATAACCGGTGATGATCTCGTTGTTCTCCATGGCCTGGTTGACACTGTCCCAAGCACTGTGTAGACGGGCCAGACGGTGAGATAGAACAAGTTGTCCGTTCTTATCCTCTGCGCTTTCTACATATACTTCGACCTTGTCACCAACAGCCAGATCCGGGTTATAACGGAACTCATTGAGTGCGATCACACCTTCGGATTTATATCCGATGTTCACCACTACTTCTTTCTTGGTCATGGCCACGATGGTACCTTCCATGACCGACTGCTCATTGATCGAGTTGAGGGTATCCCCATAGATCTCGTCCAGTTTAGCGACTTCGGAATCATCGTAGGCACTCTGTCCATGCTCGAATACATCCCAGTCGAAATCTTCTGGTGGAGCTGCTTTTCTAGGTGCTTGTGGGTGAGATACCTCTACATCAGAAGGTTCAGCGATCTCGACTTCAGCCTCTGGCTCTGCCGCTTCACGCTTAGCTTCTACAATAGGATCGTTCTCTGTGGTCTCTGCTGAAGGATTCTCAGCATTTTCTGGTTGGACATCTTGTCCTTCTTGCTCAGGATTGAGATCCTGATTCTCTTCTGCCATATTCATCAGGCAATTCTAATTTGTATCTCATTCTGCTGAACGGGTGAGAATGAGAGCGTTGTACAATTGGGGACCCCGTTCAAGCCCCTTGTTTAAAATGGGGTGCAAATGTAAGACATATAATAGGATAATCCTATGGCTTTGAAATCGGGTGGAAGGGCATAAAAAAAGGATACGGCCCGAAAGCCGTATCCAAACCAACCAACTATTCAACTAGAATCTTGCTCGGATGAGCAATTGATTCTGTCTTAGAGACGCAAAAATCCGAAAAAGTCACACAAAAGGCGAATGAATTTTGCTTTTTGGTATAATATACTGACCCTCAGGGTCTTGTATCATGAGATAAAATTCCCTGCACATGAAATTGACCGATCTTTCGAACATTCGTCCCTCAAGATGGCTCTCCCAAGCGCGCAGTGCGAGTTTTTTTACCACCCTCCATGAGTAGGTGTTGAATCCCTGAGGGCGTGAGAAGGAGTCGATGTGCCTTTTAGCTTCTGCAAGTGTCATGGTGCTCTTGTATTATGGATTAGACAAGAGCAAAGCAGCAATCGCAGTACGTAATCTATTTACGCTGTCTCAGAATTTCTATATATAGCTGTTTCACAGCGCTTTATGATACGGTCTTTCAGGTCGACCGGCTCGAGCACCTGTATACTCGGCAGCCAATTCATCAGTTCATTCTCCAAGTCCACATTGATCACCAACTCCATACGGAGGATGTCTCCGGTGGGGGATTCTGAGATCCGTTCCATACTCGGATGCCATGGGGACGAGAGCAGGTATCCAGAGATCGATCGGTCGACCTTGATGAGCACTTCTTGAGGATGTGCAGTACGATGGCTGATGCCATAGGTATGCTGGAAATAATCCTTGGCATCGAAATCGGGTGCCTGGAAATGCTCCTCAAGCACTGCCAGACCATCGATACGATCCAAGCCATAGGTCTTGATGCGGTCCACTGCCGTATCGGTTCCGATGACGTACCAGCTGGTACGGAATTGTTTCAACAGAAGGGGTTCTATCAGATAGTCCTTCTCCTCTTTATCCGGATCATGGAAACTGTAGGAAAACCCGATGCGCCTATGTTCTCGAATGGCTCGAAGGATATCCGGAATGTGTCGGTCCCCTTGATTCCTGTGAGCATCATCAAAGAGCATGTGGTCCATGTAGCTCTTGTCGAATTCATCATCGGCCAGTGAGACATGCTCCCGCAACTTGCCGATGAGCTGCTCGAAGGTCTGGAATACGGGCATCTCCCGGAACTGATAGAGCGTCATGGATGCAAAGCGCAATGCTTCCATCTCTTCCTCTCCCATGGGCACCTTCTTGATGGTGTATTCCTCATCGGTATAGAAGTATCCTTTCTCTCCTTTATGGAATTCGATGGGAGCCTCATATCCCAGAACGGTATCGTAGCGCATGGCATAGATGTCCTTCTCGATGGTGCTGATACTGATGTGCTCGTTCTGACTCCCGTAAAGAGCGTCTTCGCACGCTCTTCTCAAATCCTCCTTGGTGGGGTAAGGCCTGAATCGGTTGGTCAAGCATTCATCAATGACCCGATATCGGATGAGGGCGTATTTATTGGCAGGCATGGAAATGAATTGAGTTGTCGAATTTCGAGATATGAATGGATGTCCTGCACAAGGACTTCCGTCTTTTTTCCTCGATCCGGTCTGATTTACACTTTTCAGCATATACAGATCCACATCACGATCACATTCCTGAACTACGGATTTTGACCAGAACGGTGGGATTGGATTGTCCTGCGGACTTCCCAATAGTGGAGAGGCTTCAAGTCCAACAACCCTCTGCGAGCTGCACTCGCTGGGGTTTTTTCATCCCTTCTCACCAGAGCGAGCTCGGTTCGGGATGGAACCACTTAGGGATTGTCCTGCGGACATCCCTGTTGGGGGAGGCTTCAAGATCTTCAACCCTCTGCGAGCTGCGCTCGCTGGGGTTTTTTCATTCCCTCTCACCCGAGTGAGCTCGGTTCGGGCTCGGACCTGTCTGTCAGGGGATTGTCCTGCGGACATCCCTGTTGGGAGGCTTCAAGATCATCAACCCTCTGCGAGCTTCGCTCGCTGGGGTTTTTTCATTCCCTCTCACCCGAGCGAGCTCGGTTCGGGGTATGAAAAAACCCTCATCGTCACCGATGAGGGTTCTTGTTCTTGGCGGAGAGTGAGGGATTCGAACCCCCGGTCCCGTGAAGGACAATGGTTTTCAAGACCACCGCAATCGACCACTCTGCCAACTCTCCGGTGCAAAAGTATATTTATTGAATCATCTCGCAATAGTATGAATGGTCCAATTCCTATTGCTCTTCTCCTTAAATTTACATGTAGCACATGCGAGCATTTCATTTGACCATATCACTTCTGATCTATTCCTTGCTGAGTACGGCCATTGCTCAGGAATTGACGGCCTATTTCGATTATAAGGTCTTCCGTATTCCGGGTGAAGGACATCTGGTGGAGACCTACTATAATATCAAAGGACCCTCCGTAGAATTCATCGCAGTGGATGACTCTACCGATCAAGCCGAGGTAGAACTCAAGGTCATTGTAAGCAAGGCAGGCTCGATAAAGGATTTCAAGAAAGAATCGATCAAGAGTCCGCTCGCAGTGAAAGGGTACCGACCGGACTTCCTGAGCATACAACGCTTTCTTCTGCCGAGAGGAGTCTATGATCTGGAAGTAGAGATGCGGGATGTGAATAGACCGGAATCCGAACCTCTCTCCTTCACCCGTAGTCTCGATCTGGATCTGAATTCGCAGACCACCGGATTCTCGGACATTGAACTGGTAGCAGCCTTCCGCCAGGCAGATGAGAACAGCATGTCCTCCAAATCGGGACTGGATATGCTTCCACTGATGACGACCATGTTCGGTCAGGAATTCAATGAGATGCTCCTCTACTTCGAGCTGTATTCCATGGATAAGAAACTGAAAAAGGATGAGCCCTTCCTATTGAAGTACTATATCGAAGATGCAGATTTCGAGAAGGTACAAGAAGGCACCGAGATACTGAAGCGGAAGAAGGCCACTCCGGTCATTGCCGAGATGGGTAGGATGGATATCAGCATGCTTCCTTCGGGTAGGTTCAACCTACGGGTCGAGGCCCGAGACCGCGAGAATGAATTGCTGGTGTACAAGGAACTGCCCTTCTATCGGGTGAATCCCAATGTCTCGAAACAACTGAGTGATGAAGAGATCAATCTGACCTTCGTGGGTAGCTTGAATGATAAGGACAGTCTGCTGGAGTACATCTATGCGCTCCGTCCGATCGCTCAAGAACAGGATAGAATGATGATCGACCATCAAGCACCGACCTTCACGCTCATCCAGGCCAAGTCCTATTTCTATTCATTCTGGGAGAATCGAGACCCCTTGCATCCCGATCAGGCCTGGGCCGAGTATAAGAAGGACCTGGAATTGGTGGATGAAGAGTTCGGGACAAGCAATAGACGCGGCTATGAAACGGACATGGGGCGCGTATATCTGATCTACGGGCCACCCAACTCAGTGGTCAATGAGACCAATGACCCCGAGACCTATCCCTATCAGATCTGGCACTATTATAAAGCCGGGAAGTTCAATGACAAACGCTTCGTCTTTTACGATAGGGAGCTGCTTCAGCGCGAATACACCTTGCTTCACTCCGATGTACCCGGAGAACTGAGGAATCCACGCTGGAATATCATTCTACAAAGCCGTACCAATCCCCTCTGGAACACCGACCAGAACAGTGGAGGAGGTATCGGAAGTGACCGCATACAACAATTCTATGATTCTCCTCGCTGAGCTTTCTTCGTGAAGCACTAGCAGATACCTTTGCCGCTTCGTGAGAGCGGTCATTGCTATACTCAATTGGAATGGACAGGAACTTCTGGAGAGGTTCCTTCCCAATGTGGTACGATACGCTGAGGGACACCCGATACTCATCATCGACAATGCTTCGAGTGATGGATCCAAGGATTTCGTGCAAGAAAGCTACCCCCAAGTAGAATGGGTGCAACTGGAGGAGAATCACGGCTATGCCGGAGGATATAATCGAGGTCTGAAGCATCGAGATGAAGATGTTGCCATCTTGCTCAACTCCGATGTGGAAGTGACCGAAGGTTGGCTCTCCCCTATCCTCAAGGCCATGGAGGACGATCCTGACCTTGTCGCTGTGCAACCCAAGATACTCGACCTTCAGCGCCCGGAGTATTTCGAATACGCAGGAGCCGCTGGCGGATTCATGGATCGACTCAATTACCCCTATTGTCGAGGAAGACTTTTCGAGACCTTGGAGAAGGATGAAGGTCAGTATGACACTCCCATAGATGTGCATTGGGCCACCGGAGCCTGTCTGTTCTTCCGCATCCAGGAATTCTATGCCTTGGGTGGGCTGGATGAAGACCTCTTTGCACACATGGAGGAGATAGACCTGTGCTGGAGAGCGCGTAGACGGGGCAAACGGGTCATGTGTATTCCGGCCAGCAAGGTCTACCATCTCGGAGGAGGTACCCTGAGCGGATATAGACCCTTCAAGTCCTTCCTCAATTTCAAGAACAGCTTGATCATCTTCTTGAAGAATGACAGAAGCGGGTCTACCTATTCTCGACTGTTCCTCCGCATGTTCATGGACAATCTGAGCATCGTACGTTTCCTCTTCCAATTCCGCGGAAGGCATGCCTTTGCCGTGCTCAAGGCACACTTCTTCTTTTACGCCTCGCTTCCCAAGACATTGAAAAAGCGGAAAGAACTAGGAACGGCCCATGCACCATTGGCAGAGACCTCGGTAGTCATGGAATATTTCGGAAGGGGTAAGCGGGCTTTCAATGAGTTACATGCCTCACTGCGATCGAGTGTCATCGAATAGGCCATCGAATTCACGCTGGAAGATGAGCCCTACACCTTGCTTGGTCGCAGCCTGATCCGTATTCAAGAAGGAATAGTCATTGGTCTCATTGAAGACCTTCAAGCGCAACCGTCCATCGGGAGTGAGTATGTACTCCAGCCGGAAATCACCGATCACACTACTTGCTCGTTCCACACTGCTGCTCGGGGCATTCTGAACACCGAAATTGCCGGAGAGCAATAGACGATCGTTGAACAACTGTGTGGTCAAGGCTACGGCCAATTCTTCCGAGTTGATATTATCTCCTGACCGATAGTTCACCCCTACATCTACATCATCGCTGATCTGTGAGAGCCAATTGCTCAGTTGGGAAGAGGCGAATTCGTTGATCGTGGTGGTCGCTGCTGATATACCAGCTGAAGCATCGGTCGGTTCGCTGCTGAGGAACTTATTGAGCACCAGGAGCGCAAAAACCTGCCGGTTCAGTTCTTCTTCTGTATCCAACTTGCTTTGGGCCATGGCTTCCAATCCGGCTTCCAGGCCCGGGAATTCTATTTGGAACTCTATATCCGGATTGAAGAGCTCCCCTTCCAATTGCATCTGAGTCTCTACAGGCACCCGATTGCTGAATGAGATTCCTTCAGAAGCGAGAAGATCTGCCAGAGAGGCTCTAAGTCTATATGTGGTGGTGAGATCCAATTCCGCTTCATAGGGGTCTCCGTAGAAGGATACCGTACTTCCCGACTCCACTTCGAAGCGCTTGTTGACCACATTCTGCAATGTGAAAAGATAGTCACCCTCCAGAATGGTGTAGTTACCGAAGATCTCAAAAGTCCCAGCCCGGTCCAAGGTCATAGTAAGGTCTCCTATCCCATTGCCTTGCATGACATCCCCGATCTTCTCATCGAATACCAATCGGATCTGCGCTTCTGGGGTACACTCCGCTTCCATATATAACTCGATGGTGGTCGGAGCTCTCTCGACCACTGTAGAATCATCTTCGGTCTCATCGGATTTGAAGTAGATATAGTCTTCGAGCACCACTTCTTCCGTATCTCCTAGTGGCAGGGCTATCTGAGTCCCTTCTTCTGTTTTTCCAAAGATCTCCAAGGTCAGGTTACGGTCGAAGCCGAAGATGGAGACAGAACCTGTACCAAAGACCTGACCGTAGAACTTCGGGTTCATCTCCGCATCGGTATTGAGTACCATCATCTTCTCGAATTCAGCGTAGATATCGTAGTTCCAATCCCGATAGTTCTCGTGTGCCACGGTCCCGTTCAGAAATCCTTGGTTGCCGAACTCATCCCTGAATGGGATATAGTTGGTACCGATATAGTCATTACGTACGATGACCTTGTCATTGAAGTAGTACTTGGTGTTGAGGTAATCCACCCGTATGGTGGCATCTTTGAAGACAAGCTCCCCATTGATATCGGGACGGAGCAGCGAGCCTTTGACCAACAGGTCTCCGGTGGCCCTCCCTCCTATCTGGTTGATTCCACCAGTGGGAAGTTTATTGAGTATGCCGAGTCTGAATCCCTCAAAGGAGAGTGAGGCGTCCAGATTATCTGTCTCGGCCTTAGGAAAATACCGGCCATCCAGTACGATCTCTTTGATACCTTGATTCTCTAAATCCCCGGCCAATTCCAAGAAATCCTTACCTCGATCCCAGGTACTACTCAAGTCCAAGTTTCCTACCCGCTCGCCCCCAATCGCGAAATCTCCGATGCGCATCTCAGCTACGACCGTGGGCTTACCTAGGATACCCGCGGCCTGTCCTTTCAATTCCGTTCGCCCATCCAGGTCCACCATGTCGGGAGGAAGGAATTTATTCAGGTGCTCGAGCTGAAAGTCCTGCACATCGAAATAGACCACATCTTCCTGTTCCTTACCGATACGTCCGGAGAGGTCGATGCTCTCCGTACCGTTGGACACTCTGGCCGTATCGATCTCCAGTTCTCCTTCATCGTAGGTGATGACAGAATAGCCATCGGTCAGCCAATAGTCACCGCTCATGATCATCTGGCTGGGATAGATGATGTTGACAATACTGTCGGGGCTATTGATGATGGATAAGGCCGATACACTTCCTGAAGCGTCCTTATTGACAAGGGTCCAAGTG
>JABDLZ010000266.1 GCA_013001705.1 Flavobacteriales bacterium | reverse complement strand
AGGAGCACGCCAGCGATCAAGGCATAGCCTACGATGTAGCCCAGCACCATCTGCATATAGGCGAACTGGCTATCGGCCACCCAACCTGGGACCGAGATGAAGGTCACACCGCTCAAGGACGCGCCTATCATACCGAAGGCCACCACCATCCAGTGGGCATTCCGCCCACCGGTGAAGAAGGTGCTGTTGTCCCCTTTGCCTGCGGTCAAGCGTGAAACGATGATCAGCAGAAGGAAATATGCAGCTATGACCAGACCTGTATATCCGGATGTCATCGGTAGTGATTTTCCTGTGCAATCAAAGGAATATCTCCACTCGACATGAATTCGAGGTCCTATTGTTTTACAGAGATATCTTTGAAAACGCCTATGGCAGAACGACCGGATAGGATACAGCGGGCCTTGGACCGCAGCTACCATTCAGCAAGTCGAATCCAGACCGATCCGGATTCCCTGCGCTGGATCATCTTCTCCGATCATCATCGAGGGACCAGGGATGGTGCTGATGACTTCGCACCTTGCGAGAAGAACTATCTCAAGGCTCTCCGACACTATGAGAAAGAAGGATATTCCCTCTGTCTGCTGGGTGATGTAGAGGAATTCTGGGAGAATACCCCGCTCCATGTCATGGCCAAATACCGCAATGTGCTTCAAGCCGAGAAGTCCTTCTTTGACAAAGGCAGGCTGCATCGCATCTGGGGCAATCACGATGACGATTGGCGCGTGGCCGGCCAGATCAGCCGTCATCTGGGCTGGTTGTTTCCCAAGATCAACGTGCATGAAGGGATCGTCCTGGAACTCAGTCGGGGAGCGAAGTGCCTGGAGATCCTCTTGGTACATGGGCATCAAGGCACCCTCAATAGCGACCGATTAGCCTGGATAAGTCGGCTTTTTGTACGATTTATCTGGCGGAACATCCAGCGGCTGTTCCGTGTACCACTTTCTACACCTGCCAATAACATCAAGCTCAAATCGGCCCATGACCAGGCCATGTACAACTGGGCCGACCGCCAGGACAAGGTGATCATCTGTGGTCATACCCATCATCCGGTCTTTATGTCATTCACCCATGCCGACCGCATCCGGCAAGAACTCACCTTCTTACAGTCTCAGCAGCAAACAACTCCGAGCGAGGAGACCGCAGCGACCATTGCCGAATTGGAGAAGAAACTCCTTCAGATCCAGTTGGACGAAGGAGAATCATTGGATGTGGAGCATCCCAAGCCCTTCTATTTCAATAGCGGTTGCTGCTCTTACGGAGATGGGGATATCACGGGACTGGAATTGGCAGATGGTCAGATCCGACTCATCAAATGGAGCGCGAAGACCAAGGAGCGCATGGTACTGGGAACGACCGAATTGAAGTATCTCCTGGACTATTGCTGACCCTTTAAAAGGCCAGCATCTTCTTGACGTGTTCTTTCAAACGTGTCGCGTATTCCTCATCCATGAGGTCGCCTTCTTTTCCCAGTGCTTGATGGATAGCTGAAAGCTTAGGTTTCTGGGCAATGACATCGACCCGGAGATAATTGAGCACATTGGAGAACTGGTCCATCGCACGGGCCGCCCCTCCTCTGCCATTGGAAAGTCCTATCAGACCGGCTTTCTTGTAATAGAAGGCCCGGGGAGGAATGGAGTCGATGAATAGTTTGAGAATTCCTGGAAATCCGCCATTATACTCCGGTATCACGAAGACGAATTTCTCACAGTCCTCCATGGGTTGTACGAATTGCCGCGTATAATCCGCACTGCGTTCTCCATATGTCTCTGCGAAAGCGATATCCCTCGGCAGATCACGCAGATCGATCAAGACATGTTCAGCTCCTTCATTCTCAAGTAATTGGGCGTAGAGATTGGCAATCTGACACGACAGATTATCCGCTCTATTGGTCCCGCTGACGATTCCGATCATCCTTCTTCAATTAACAATTCCATGTTCAAAAAGCTTTGGCAAAACAAGCGCATAGAGCCCGAAGCAGGGGTGAAAATTGGTCAAATTTGTTAACTACAGCCACAGTGCATGCGAGTAACATTCTACGGCCATTCCACATTCCTTTTCGAGCTAGCGGGTTCTCGTCTTTTGATGGACCCCTTCTTCTCGGACAATCCGGCCTGTGATACCGACCCTATGACTGTGGAATGCGACTATATGCTGCTGACCCATGGACACATGGATCATGTGCAGGATGCCGTGAGTATCGCCAAACGCACGGGATGCACCGTGGTAGCCAACTATGAAGTTGCTACGTGGGTCAAAGGGCAAGGCGTGGAAAATGTGGTGGAACTGAACCACGGAGGATCGGCACGAATGGGAGATATCACAGTCAAATGCGTCAATGCCGTGCATTCCAGTGTGCTTCCAGATGGGACCTATGGGGGAAACCCGGTCGGATTCATATTGAAGTCCGGTGATACGGAGTTCTATTATGCAGGCGATACCGCATTGACCATGGATATGGAACTCATCGGTCGTTATCACGATCTGAACGCAGCATTCCTGCCCATAGGCGACACCTACACCATGGGTGTGGAAGATGGAGCCATTGCAGCTGAGATGGCAGGTGCAGACC
>JABDLZ010000265.1 GCA_013001705.1 Flavobacteriales bacterium | reverse complement strand
CCTCCCTTACCCAAGCACCTTTGTCCCAAGCGTCATTGCGGGCTTTCAAACGTTCTCGGTTACAAGGTCCATCACCTTTGACCACCTGCCAGAATTCGTCCCAGTCGATCTCACCGAAGTCATAAGCACCTCTTTCCTCGTTCCATTTGAGGTCTGGATCGGGGATGGTGAGACCTAGGAATTCGGCCTGCGGAACGGTCTGATTGACGAATTGCTGACGGAGTTCATCATTGGTCTTACGCTTGATCTTCCATTTCATGGACTGCTCGGTATGGGGCGATTCCTCATCTCTCGGTCCGAACATCATCAATGCAGGCCACCAGAATCGGTTCAATGCATCTTGGGCCATATCTATCTGCTGTTTTGTACCTCTGCTCAGTGTGAGCATGATCTCATAGCCCTGTCTCTGATGGAAACTCTCCTCTTTACAGATACGCACCATAGCACGAGCATAGGGCCCGAAAGAGGTACGGGTGAGCATCACCTGATTCATGATGGCTGCACCATCCACCAACCAGCCGATAGCACCCATGTCAGCCCAAGTAAGAGCGGGATAATTGAATATGCTGGAATACTTGGCCTTTCCTGAGTTCAGTTGTTCGAGCATCTCATCTCGAGTGATACCCAATGTCTCGGCTGCACTATATAGATACAGACCGTGACCTGCTTCATCCTGTACTTTGGCCAGTAGGGCCACCTTTCTTCTCAGACTCGGAGCGCGGGTGATCCAGTTTCCTTCAGGTAGCATGCCTACTATCTCACTGTGCGCATGTTGGCTGATCTGCCTGATGTGGGTCTTGCGATATTTCTCCGGCATCCAATCCTTGGGCTCGATATTCTCATCCCGATCGATACGGGCTTGGAACTCTTTTTCCAGATGTATCTCTTTTGCTGTCATATCTTAATTAAAATGTGAATCAAAATGTCGAGCAATCACTCGGACGGAAGACATTTTAAATTCTATTCTCATTTTGATTTTCATTGAGTCATTGATCGAAATCCACCACTACCAATTCACTCTTAGGGATGGACTGGCAGGTCAGTATGAATCCTTGCTCCACTTCATCGGCTTCTAAGGCATAGTTCACTTGCATATCCACCTCTCCTTCCATCAATTTGGCCCTACAGGTGCAGCAAACTCCTCCTTTGCATGCAAAGGGAACGTCAGCACCTGCTTGGAGAGCCCCATCCAAAATGTTATTCGACCCTTGTTCGATATCGAACTTGAAGCTCTTGCCACCTTCTAATATCGTCACTTTTGAGACAAGTCCGGCCAGTTCTTTGCTGTAGTCATGTTTCTCAGCATACTTGGCTCCCGAGGTGTTGAAGAGTTCGAAATGTATCCGGTCCTCATCCATTCCTTCGGAGACCAAAAAATCCTTGACCATGAAGATCATCTCCTCGGGACCGCAGGTGAACACATGATCGACCTCCTCAATAGAAGTGATACGAGAGAAGATGGCGGCCAATTTCTCCTCATCCAATCGGCCATCGAGCAAAGGCATGTTCCGCGATTCACGAGTTAACAGATGGAAGACCTCCAATCGCTCCATGAATCGGTTCTTCAAAGCTTCTATCTCTTCTCTGAGAATGATGCTTCCCACTGTCTGATTGACGTAGAACAATTTGAAGGTGGAATCGGGTTCAGACTCCAGATGGGTCTTGATGATGGAATAGATGGGAGTGATCCCAGAACCTGCAGCAAAGGCGACATAATTTCGAGCCTTGCTTTCATCCACTTCCACAAAGAAGCGCCCGTTGGGCTCCATCACTTGGAGGGTGTCCCCAGGTTTCAGGGTGTCATTGGCGAATGTGGAGAACCTACCTCCAGGAACCTTCTTGATCCCGACCTGCCATTTCCCTTCGTGTGGGCATGAGCATAGCGAATACGATCGCTGCACCTCTTCTCCATCTATCTCAGCTTTGATGGTCAGATATTGACCTTGCTTGAAGGCAAATGCTTCGCTGAGTCCATTGGCTATATCCAGCGTGACAATAGCACAATCGGGTGTGGTCTTTCGGACCTCTTGCACCTTGACTTCATGAAAGTGATTGGACATGAGGATAATGTTTGTGCGTACAAAACTAACAAATGTTAGTCCAAACTGTATATAAACCGCTTTTTGAATAGTGGTTTTTTGGATCGGGAGAAACCTTGTGCTCGTATCTCACGTAACAAGAGGCAGTAATTAAACCTGTCATGAAAAATTCTACAACTATTAAAAGCAGATTATCAATCTACACTGTCGCAATCCTTTTGACACAGATGAGCCTTGGTGGCCTAAGTGCTCAATTGGACGACTTTGTTACTACGTGGACCACCACAAACGAAGGAGCGTCAGATGACCAGAGTATCACTATTCCTACGCATTTTGCACAGGACTACAACTATCATGTCGACTGGAACAACGATGGCATCTATGATGAGATCGGTGTTACTGGTGATGTGACCCATGATTTCGGTGCCCCAGGTACCTATACTATCCGTATTGGAGGAGATTTCCCAACTATCTATTTCGATGGAGCCTATATCGGCCACAGTGGGGATGAGAAGAAGTTGGTTTCTATCGATCAATGGGGATCGAATGTCTGGACGACTTTCGAATCGGCATTCAAAGGCTGTGAGAATATGAACATCACTGCCACGGATGCTCCAGACCTGTCCATGGTGTTCGATATGTCCTACATGTTTGAGAACTGCACGTCCTTGGACTGCAATCTCAATGCATGGGATGTCAGTACGGTCTACGACATGACCGGAATGTTCCAGGAGGCCTCGGCCTTCAATTCAGATCTCGATCAGTGGGATGTGAGCGGTGTACACCATATGGCTTACATGTTCGCCAGTGCAGATGCCTTCAACGGAGATATCAGTACATGGGATGTATCGAGCCTTCAGGATGCAGAAGGAATGTTCATGGTAGCCGCGTCTTTCAATAATGACATCAGCGCCTGGAATACGGCCAGTCTGACAGACGTGAGATTTATGTTCCAAGGAGCAGAGATGTTCGAACAGAACATCGGTGATTGGGATGTGAGCAATGTGCAGGACTTCACAGCGATGTTCAGCGGTGCAGTGGAATTCGATTCCCCACTCTACTACTGGGATATGAGTTCAGCTCAAGTGCTGACTTCCATGTTCAGTGGAGCTTCTAATTTCAATAGGAATATCACGGGGTGGGATGTTTCCAATGTGACCCACATGGATAACATGTTCACTGCGGCCACTGCTTTCAATCAGGATATCAGTTCTTGGGATGTGTCTTCTGTTGTGACATTCAACGGTACATTCATGTCTGCTGAGTTGTTCGATCAGAACCTCGGAGCATGGGATGTGGTATCAGCTACGGATATGGAAGATATGTTCCATTTGGCCGGAGTTGGCACTTGGGCATATGACCACATTTTGATGGAATGGAGCGGTAAAGCGCTACAATCTGGTGTGACTTTCAATGCGGGTAACTCCATCTACTGTGTAGGTGAGGATGCCCGTCAGAATATTATAGACATGCACGGATGGACCATCACGGATGGTGGTCCTGATCCCGATGTAGATTGTGTCACTTCAGTAGATGAATTGATGACCATCGATGCAAGGATCTTCCCGAGCCCGGCTATAGACCACATCAACATCCAGATCGATGAGGCCATTACAGGCCCGATGACTGTGAGACTGATCGATGCGATCGGAAAAGAAATTCTGACTTCAACTGTGAACGGACCTCAGACCCGAATGGACCTAGTCCGTGTGCCAGAGGGGTTCTATTCACTTGTGATCTCAGGAGAAGACCAAGTGTACCACCAACAGGTATTCATCGGACAATGATTACCTCGGAACGAGGAGTCTGACCATCTGTTGTTCGAGCTCGATACGGTTGATCCCCGGATTACGACTGTACCACGAGTAAAGCCAACGGAGGGTAGAAAGAATCGAGAAAAGTGCCAGGTCGACATCGACCTCTGGCACTTTTCTTTCTTTTAGGCTTTGGGCCAAGATTCCTTTAAAGTCCTTTTCATAGCCGTCTTTCAATGCATTGAATTCATCGGCTATAGGACCTTCCAGATGTACCCATTCATTGATGAGAAGGGAGACAGCATCGGTATGGTCTACAGCGATGTCCACATGGAGCTTGATGAGTCTTTCGAGTTTCTCACTGGCCGTCAAGGGTGCATGTTTGATCTCTTCCATGCCATCGGTGTAGTGATGTGCAATGGTCATCAGTAATTCGGAGAGGATCTCCTGTTTGCTGGATATGTGATTGTACAAACTAGGAGCTTCCATGCCCATGCCAGCGGCTATATCGCGCATGGAAGTGGCTTTGAATCCACGTTTGCGGAACATAGAGGCCGCAGCCCATTTGATCTGTTCCTTTCGACTGAGTCCTTTCATGACCCCAAGGATACGAACATATGTTAGTTATTGACTAACGTTTCTCACATCGGGGACCAATCATATCCATCTAGCGTGCCTTGGCCTCGACTTTGTCAGCGAAAGAGGCGGTATCGGATCTATACAGGCGCTGAACTTCTTCTTCTTTGAATCGTTTGACCAGATTCAGAGCGTCAGGCACTACATCTGAACTGACCACGATCAGCGATCCCTTCTTGGCATTCTCTATGGCATGGGAAATGGCCTCTGACTCAGAAGGAATGATCGTACGAGGCATATTCGGGTCCACTGAGTCGATTCCTTGCTCGATCAGGCCGATCATCTCTCCCTCGCTTCGACCGCGGAGATTCTTATCCTGGCGGATGATGATCTCATCGAACATCCGTGCCGAGATGGCACCTATTTCTATAGTGTCCTCATCTCTACGGTCTCCCACTCCAGCTATGATACCAACTTTGGGATGGCCATCCATCTTGCCGACCAATTCGCCCAAAGCATTGAGACCAGCCGGATTATGGGCATAGTCCAGCATGACTTGGAATTCCTTGAACTCGAACAGGTTCAGCCTTCCTGGGGTCTGCGCTGGAGACGGAATGAATGATTGTAGAGCCACTTTGATATCCTCGATACTGAATCCGCGGATATATCCAGTGAGCACTGCTGGCAGTACATTCTGGATCATGAATGTCGCACGACCATCCATGGTCACAGGAACATTCACGGCTTTGCAGACCCTGATCTTCCAATCCCCTTTCATGATGGTGATGTAGCCTTCTTCGTAGATAGCAGAGAGCCCACCGCGTTGTGCATGGGCCTGTATTCTCGGATTGTTTTCATCCAAAGAGAAATAGGCCACTTCGCACTGCAATCCGCTTCGCATGTCATATACCAGATCGTCATCTGCATTGAGGATGGCCGTCCCAGAGGGAAGCACTACTTCAGGAATGACCCCTTTGACCTTGGCCAGTTGCTCGATGGTATGGATTCCCTTCAGTCCTAGGTGATCGGCAGCTACATTGGTCACGATACCGATGTCACAGCGTTTGAATCCCAGACCGGCCCTCAGCAGTCCTCCACGTGCACATTCGAGCACGGCAAAATCCACTGTGGGATCCTTCAGAACGAATTCTGCACTGGCTGGTCCCGTGCAGTCCCCTTCCATGAGTAGGCGATTCTGAATGTAGACCCCATCACTGGTGGTGTACCCCACTTTGTATCCTTTCAGCCGCACCATGTGTGCTATCAGTCGGGTAGTGGTGGTCTTTCCGTTCGTCCCGGTGACTGCAACGATGGGTATTCTCGAATCGGCTCCTGGTGGATAAAGCATGTCTATGACATGGGAGGCCACATTGCGTTTCAGCCCATCAGATGGTGCCAGATGCATCCTGAATCCAGGCCCAGCATTGACCTCAAGTACTGCTCCTCCGGTCTCGTGTAGTGGACTTCCGATGTCGGTGGTCATGATGTCGATGCCGCATATATCCAGATCGATGATCCTACTTATTCTCTCGGCCATGAACACATTGAAGGGATGGACCATATCGGTGACATCCTCTGCGGTGCCTCCTGTGCTCAGATTGGCCGTATCCTTCAGTTGGAGGAAGGTGTCTTTTTCGAGGACGGAATCCAAAGTATACCCGGCTTCATCAATGAGCGAGCGGGTCATGTCATTGACCTCGATCTGGGTGAGCACTTTCTCATGCCCGTACCCCCGTCTCGGGTCGGCATTGACTTGATCGATCAACTCCTGGACCGTGCTTTTCCCATCTCCAATGACGTGGGCCGGGGTGCGTTTAGCTGCAGCAATGAGTTTATGGTCGATGACGAGTAATCGATAATCATCACCTGTGATGAAACGCTCGATGATCACCGATCGGCTGACCTCCTTGGCAGCGGCAAGTGCCTCACAGGCCTCATCCCAATCCTGCACCTCGGTCGTTATTCCTCTACCGTGATTGCCGTTGATCGGTTTGACCACTATGGGATAACCGATGCGCTCGATGACATCCTTCATCCCAGCCTCTGTCCGTACGATATCTCCTTTCGGGATGGGTACTTCGGCCTGTTCGAGTAAGTACTTGGTATCTTCTTTATCACATGCCAATTCTACGCCTATACTGGAGGTCTGACTGGTCACGGTAGCCTGAATGCGCTGTTGATTGGCGCCATATCCTAATTGACACAAAGAGTATCTGTTCAACCGGATCCAAGGAATCCCTCGGTTCTGAGCTTCCTGTATGATGGAGGCTGTACTCGGCCCCAGTCTTTCCCGTTCCCTGATCTCCCGCATCTCTTGGATATCGGATTCCAGGTCGTAGTCCTTGGCATCAATGAGTGCTTCAGCGATCCTTACAGCAGATCGGGCTGCATAGCGTCCTACTTTCTCCTCGGTATAACTGAAGACTACGAAATAGACGCCTTCTTCACCATAGGTACGGGTCCGGCCGAATCCCGTGTCCATTCCTGCCAAGGTCTGGATCTCCAATGCGATATGCTCGATCACATGTCCCATCCATGTGCCCTCTTCCACCCGCTGAAAAAAGCCACCGGCCGTTCCGACAGAACAGCGATGCTCATACATGGTGGGGAACATCTCGCGTAAACGGTCCAGAAAACCGGGGATGGAGTTGGTAGGTCGTTGTTCCATATCCTCCAGATCCAGGACCATCACGATCAGTTTGTCCCTGTTCACCGACCAGTAATTCGGTCCCCGCATCGCATTGATCTGTCGTATTTTCATTTCGGCTGTTTGAAAATTGTCTTGTAATTAACGAAAATCCGCGTTGTCATGGGACGGGGATTGGGCATTTTCGTAGATTGTAGAAGCACTTGGAATGCAGGATATGACAGGTAAAGAGGGCGTTTTAATCCCTATTGGAGGATCAGAGGATCGTGGTGATGAGGAGAATCCTCGGCTACCCTTCAAAGAGAAAGGTGTTTTGAAACACGTGTTGAGTCAGGCCAACGGTGTAGACTCGAGGGTTGTTGTGGTGACTTCGGCCAGTAGTATACCGGATGAGGTCTTTGCACAATACAAGTTCGGATTCGAGTTACTGGGTTGCCGCGATGTGAAGCATTGGCATATCACTGACAAATCCCAATGTGAAGATGAAGAAGTGCTGGCAGATTTCTCAGCGGCCCATGTGATATTCTTTTCCGGTGGGAATCAATCGAAACTGCCCAAACGGATGGGTAGGACCAGCCTCTCGAAGCTCCTGAGAAGAAGATATGCAAAAGACTCTTTGGTGATTGCTGGTACAAGCGCTGGAGCAATGGCCATGTCACAGGAGATGATTGCCGGAGGTAGTGCCTCTGAAGCCTTTGTCAAAGGGGCTGTGCGTATGCGAAAAGGATTCGGCCTGATCCCGGAATTGATCATCGATACCCACTTCGTTCGTAGAGGCCGATTCGGTCGACTGGCCGAGGCGGTTGCCCGCCATCCTCAATGTTTGGGCATCGGACTGGCCGAGGATAGCGGTGTGGTCATACGTGAAGGCAGGGAGTTCAGGGTCATCGGTTCTGGGATGGTGATCGTCATGGATCCACGTACCATCCAGCATAATAACCACGCGATCTTAGAAGAAGGAGACCTTATGTCGATGACCGGACTGACGACCCATTTCTTGGCCAACGGTGATCGATTCTTCATCGATGAGCATACGGTAGAGGTTCTGCCTCTGAATGCAGAGTATATCTGAGATCCTAGAAGAGGCCTTTCAGCTGAAAATTCCCAAGTACATCTCTTCTCCTGAGCGGATCGATGCCCTGTACATACCCGGGGTGTTGAAGGGCATACTTATCGCACCCTCAGCGTCCACAGCGATCAGGCCACCATCACCACCGATTTCCTTCAATCGATCATGTACCACATGCTTACAGGCCTCGTTCAAATCCAGGCCTTTGAATTCCATCAGTGCTGACACGCAGAAGGCCGTCACCTCCCGGATGAAGAACTCACCACTCCCGGTGCAGGATACTGCACAGGTCCGATTATCCGCATAGGTTCCAGCGCCAATGATCGGGCTATCACCTACACGCCCATATCGTTTGTTGGTCATTCCACCGGTCGAGGTGGCTGCAGCCAAGTTTCCATGGACATCTTTAGCCACCGCTCCTACAGTGCCGTATTTACGATCGGGGTCCAGGTCATGATCCAGCGCAACTCTGTCCGTCCCTTGCACCGAACGCCACTGGGCGAATCTGAAATCGTCATGGAAATAGTCTTTCGGTAAGAACTCCATGCCTATGCTCTTGGCGAAATCTTCAGCACCGCTTCCACAAAGCATCACATGTTCACTTTGCTCCATGACCTGACGGGCGAGTTGGATGGGATTCTTGATGCCGCGAATACCTGCTACAGCTCCTGCCATGCGTTCTCTACCCTCCATGACGGAGGCATCCATCTCATGGTCCCCTTCGGCAGTGAAGACAGAACCTTTTCCTGCATTGAATAAGGGGCTATCCTCCATACTGCTCACCGAGGCCTCGACTGCCTCTAATGCGCTTCCTCCCTTTTCGAGAATGGTGTTCCCACAGGTGAGTGCTGTTTCTAGTGCCTGCAGATAGACGCGTTCCTTTTCAGCATCCATCTCTGAGCGAAGTAGGGTACCTGCTCCTCCATGAATAGCCAATGATGTGCTTGTTGACATAGGATAGTGTGAGCGGTCGAAGATATACCAAAGCGTTCATCTCGATGTGTATAAGAGCATATGCTAGGTTCATGCTGTCTTTCTATTCTTGATACCATTGTACACCACACGTGCAGGCTGGTCCAGGTCGCGCATGGCCTATCGATTCATATGAGCCGAAGTAGAATAGATATTCCTTCTTATTTCCTTCCCTTTTTCGGGATGGTAGCGGCCATTGTACCCTTTGCTATAGATGCATATCTCCCTGCCATCCCTACCATGGCAGAACAATTCGGTGTGGATACGGTCTCTATGAACAATACCATTTCCATATTCCTCATCGGATATGGGCTGGGGCAATTCTTCGGAGGGCCCCTGTCGGATCAAGTAGGAAGGAAGACCATCGGATTGACGGGTATGCTCATTTTCATGGCGTCTACCATCGGGATCATCTTCACTGAAACCGTAGAATCTCTCATGGTCTTTCGGGGGATTCAGGCAATCGGAGGAGGATTCACTTCAGTGATCATCATGGCCTCTATGCGCGATGTCTATCCCGCACATGAAGCTGGGCGTAAATACGCGGTGGTCATGATGATCATGCTGGTCATGCCTATGATCGCACCGTTCATAGGCGCTTATCTGCTGCCCTTCGGATGGCGGATGATATTCATCGCCTTGCTCGCATTTGTATTACTGGCCGCTGTCTGGTATTTCTTCGGATTGAAAGAGACGGCCCATTCGCTGAGTGGTCGGGTGGATATCAGGCGTATTGCCGATCAGTTCATTGAAGTCGTTTCTCGAAGAACAGACGAGAAGATGCCGGTCATCGCCTATGTATTCGCCATGTCATTCAATGTGGGTCTCCTCTTGGCCTTTGTGACCAATTCTTCCGATATCTATCAAGGCTATTTCGGAGTCGACCCCAAGGCTTTCCCCTTCTTCTTTGGGGCCAATACGATATTGATGATAGGCTGTATCTTCTATAGTATGCGAATGATGAAGACCGTGCATCCACATACGCTCTTCATACGAGGAAATCTGATCCAATTGACCTGCGCCACGCTGACACTTTGCTATGTCCTCTTCTTCCAGCCTGAGCTTTACGTGATGTTTGGGCTGATCATTCTCTGCGTGGGTACGATGGGACTTGCCAATCCCTGCGCATCTGCTGTATACATCAGCTACTATGATGAGCTTTCAGGTAGCGCTACATCGTTCAGTTCGCTGATCCTGCTCTTCATGGGAGGTCTGGTCGGGGCTTTGGTAGGTTTCTTCAAGAACGACACCTTGATCCCTTTTGCTGTCAGCATGTTCGTTTGCGCATTGGTCTCCAATGCGATCAGTCTGAATATGCCCAAGCCTCAAGGGCACTTTAAGAAAGAGTAGGGCTATTTGCCTCGAAGTAGGTTGATACTTACCGTGGCCAGTTCTGAATCCGGGAATCGGCTGAAATGATGCATATCCGGATAGAGTCCTGCTTCTTCAGCGATCCGATGGAACACATCCACCTCTACTATGTACTGATCGGAATAGCCATGAGTGGCATCATAGGCGGTGGCGGCCGTCCTGCCGAGATGGGAAGCGGTGAGTTGGGGTGCGATGGTGTGGAGTTCGATGATCAACAGCCCGAATCGCTGTACATACGGCCTCCATTCTTCGAGGTGTCTTTTCAGGTTCTCCTCTACCTCTGAAGAAGTCAGCCGTTTCCCTCTGAAGGCATAGGCTCCCGTGCTTGTCCCTTCCCGGCCTCGTGGTTCGGTGTCGGTCCAGATGCGGTTGTGGTCCAAAAAGGTGCGCACATTGAGCAGGTCAGCGAGAGCGATGCTATAGTTCTCTTCGAGATCCTGTGCGAGCAGGTCAGGCCGACCGATGTCACCGAATATCACTTTGGCCCAGATGTCAGCAGCGATGAGGTTGGCGCGTGTGACCTTTAAGGCTGCTGCGTTGTAATCTGCTCCTACTAAGAACAAAGGATGCTCGTCCAGAAGGGTACCGCGTAATGTGTGTTGATCGATCACAGTGAATAGATGCTCCAGA
Source organism: Flavobacteriales bacterium (assembly GCA_013001705.1). Lineage (NCBI taxonomy): Bacteria > Pseudomonadati > Bacteroidota > Flavobacteriia > Flavobacteriales > Flavobacteriales bacterium. The sequence goes on along the minus strand of JABDLZ010000265.1, from coordinate 5,351 downwards.
TAGGCCCCATTGCCACATCCCATGTCCACGATGCCTTTGGGCTGCTCTTCAATGGGTCGATTGAAAAGGTCGATGACGATCTCATCCACTTTCTTGAAATAGGTGCTGTGAGCTCCACCACTTCCCCAAACGTTCATCTCACGGTCCACATGGGCTTCCGGGGCGCCCTCTGGTACATTCCAAAGCACTTTGGGATCACCGAAGAGGAGTTCTGGAAGCTTCCTGAAAGTGGGGATGTAGGAGACGGTCACCCCATAAGCTGAAGCCCGCTTGGCGAAGAAGAGGCCCTTGTCGGTAAAGGAATAGGTGTCATTCTTCTTGCGGAACCATCCCAGATGTGTGAAGAAATCCAGCAAGCGACCGAATCGCTCAGGATCCTTATGGAACTCCTCTGGTCTGAAGGAGGTTTCCATGAAATATTTATGGAACATTCCTCCCATACCCAGTGCAACTACAGATGGACCTACTAGGACCCCTTCGATATGCTTCAATATCTGGGCGTGGATCTCATCAGAAGGGTCCAAGCCATGCCCTTCAATGAAAGGTTGGGTCACTTGGATCCAATGGTCGAATGGCTCGGGCTCGAATTTTCTAGGATGATAGTGCTCACTCATTTCCATCACCTGCATCACCCCTTCATAGAGCGGAAAATGGGTAGAGGCCCTTTGGCCTTTTTCGGTCAGTCGATACTCCGGAAGCGTAGTCGCGTTACGCATCTCTATCCAACCTTGTGAAGCAAGTATCCTCAGGGCTACATTCAGATAGCCTTCGTTTGCTTGAAATTCCTGTGCCAATGCATCAATGGCTTGAAAGCCGTTACCATCCAGTACATCCATGACCCCTCCCCGGTGAAGGGTATACCCAGTTGGGGCGACAGCAATGCCATCCAGATGACGGAATAATTCGGATCGATAGAGGGATTTTTCTTCTTTGCTGAGCATCTTCTGGAATTGTAGAGCTAAGATGCACCCAGAGTTCAGGACCTCATCTCGTGATCCATGTTTTTTTGATCCATTCGACTTTGATTTCTTTGCGGCCGATATATGGAAGATGAAAGCCCATAGATCAGAAACAATTGGGCATATATGTCGTATAGATTCAGACCTTTAACATCAATCTGAGCCAGGTTTATGAAGATCCTCAAATACGGTGGTAGTTCTGTGGCCGATCCTGAACGGATCAAGTCCATCTATGATCAAGTCGGACCTCGCGTACGGTCTGGTGAACGGATAGCCATCGTGGTCTCGGCCTTTGGAGGCGTGACAGATGCCCTTATCGAAACTGCAATCGCAGCTGAGGCCGGTAGAAATGAATATGCTTCTCTATTTCAAAAGGTCGCTGATAGACATTTACAAGCTATCCATGAGCTTCTCCCTGAGGATATGCGTCAAGCTACTGAAGAGGCCTGTCAGACGCAATTGGATGAGCTGGAAGAACTCCTACGGGGTATCTATTTGGTCAGAGAGTTATCGCCTCGATCCCAGGATGCCGTGTTGAGCTTTGGCGAGCGCCTTTCTGCCTTCATCATCTCCCATTACTTCAGTGCAGAAGGACTTAAAAGTGCATACTGCGATGCCCGCGAGATCATCCACACCGATGACACCTATACCCGAGCACAGGTGGACCTGAAGTCGACTGGAGAACGGATCCGTGAGTATTTCACCACGCATTCGGGATTACAGGTAGTAACTGGATTTATCGCTCGATCAGCTGCCGGAGATACCACCACACTAGGCAGAGGAGGATCGGATTATACGGCAGCCTTGCTGGCTGGAGGGCTCCGAGCCGAAGCATTGGAGATCTGGACCGATGTGGACGGGGTACTCACAGCCGACCCTCGAGTGGTCAAGAACGCCTATACCATCTCTGAACTCAGCTATGCTGAGGCCATGGAACTGTCCCATTTCGGTGCCAAGGTGATATACCCACCTACCATCCAACCAGCCTTGGATAAGAATATCCCCATCTACATCAAGAACACCTTCTCTCCTGATCACGCTGGCACACGCATCAGTGCTCAAGCTGGGGTACGAGAAGGAATCGGAATGACCGGTCTGACTTCTATCTCGGACGTATCCCTGTTGACTATCGAAGGAAGTGGCTTGGTCGGTATTCCAGGTACTGCAGCCCGATTCTTCCATGCACTAGGAAGTTCCGGGGCCAATGTCATCATGATCACTCAGGCTTCTTCAGAGCATAGTATCAGTGTAGCGGTCAAAGAGTCTCAGGCGATGAATGCACAGATGAGCCTCGAAAAAGAATTTGCCCGTGAGATCGAGCGCGGTCTCGTACTTCCCATCAAGAATGAACCCGGTCATTGTGTATTGGCCATGGTAGGTGAGGGGATGAGAAGACATCCAGGTGTGGCAGGGAGACTGTTCAGCGCTCTGGGTAGGAACGGTATCAACGTGGTGGCTGTGGCCCAAGGTTCTTCAGAACTCAACGTCACATGGGTCATCAAGAGCGAGGATAAGAGTAAGGCTTTGAATCTGGTCCATGACGCATTCTTCCGCTCGCAGAAGGAAAAGCTGCATGTATTCATCCTAGGTGTAGGGCTTATTGGAGGTACCCTCTTGTCCCAGATAGAAGGTCAGTACGATACCTTGCTGGAAGAGAACGATCTGGACCTACGCATAGTGGCTGTGGCCAACAGCCGGAAGATGTTGTTCAATAGGGAAGGCATCCGATTGGAGAACTGGAAGAACCAGTTGGATGAATTGGGAGAGGCCTCGAGCATCGAGACTTTTGCAGATCGGATCATCGAAATAAACCTGCCCAATTCTGTATTTGTGGACTGCACGGCCAATCCGGCCACCAAGGAAGTCTATCCACGACTACTGACCCATAGCATCAATATCTCTACGGCCAATAAGGTGGCGGCCTCCAGTGCCCAGAAGGAGTATGATGCGATCATCAACACGGCCCGGACGCACAATGTGACCTTTATGAACGAGACCAATGTGGGCGCGGGATTGCCAGTGATCGCTACATTGAGACAATTGGTCGAGAGTGGGGATAAGGTGCATCGTATCGAAGCGGTGATCTCCGGTTCGCTCTCGTATATCTTCAACAACTTCGATAAGGATTCCAGTTTCCAGGACCTGGTGACCGATGCACGCGAGAAAGGATATACAGAGCCCGATCCGCGAGAAGACCTTTCTGGAAACGACATCAAACGAAAGATCATCATTCTAGCCCGAGTGGCCGGATTCCAAATAGAACCAAATGAAGTAGAGGTAGAAGCACTACTCCCTACTGCCTGTATGGAAGCCCCTGATGTAGAGGCCTTCTTTCAAGAATTGGAGAAGGAATCCGATCATTTTGCCCGACTTATCTCCGAAGCAGATGCAGAAGGAGCCAGACTGCGCTATATCGCCAGCTATGCAGATGGCAAAGCCCGCGTTACCTTGCAACAAGTAAAAGATGACAGTCCATTCTACAATCTGGCCAGTACGGATAATATGGTAGTGGTCTACTCTGATCGCTATCAAGAACGACCATTGACAGTGGCCGGTCCAGGAGCCGGAGCTGATGTCACTGCGGCCGGTGTCTTTGCAGAACTGATCCAACTCGGCAATCGCAACAATGGCTGATTCGAAAACGATATCGGCCACAGCCCCTCCCACGATAGCCAATCTGGCCGTGGGATTCGATATTCTGGGACTGGCCGTTCAAGGAAAAGGAGATGTAGTGTCTGTGAGTTCAGGCGAGAAAGAAGGTGTACATATATCTGATATTCAGGGAGATAATGGGAAGTTGTCACGACAGGCTGAGAACAACACCGCTACAGCAGGCATCATAGCCATGCTTCACGATCTCGGGCGTCAAGAGTCACTCGCTATCCGCTTGGACAAACGCATGCCTTTGGGCAGTGGAATGGGAAGCAGTGCATCCAGCGCAGCAGCAGGAGTACTGGCGGCCAATGAGTTTCTGGGTAGACCCTTTAGCAAAGAAGAACTGGTCAAGTATGCATTGATCGGAGAGCAAGTGGCCAGTGGCAGTGTGCATGGTGACAATGTGGTACCTAGCCTGCTCGGAGGATTGATCCTCATGCGCAGCAACGAACCTGCCGACATTATCCGATTGCCCTTCATCCAAGACCTACAGATCATCTTGATCCATCCCCATGTTGAAGTGCTCACCTCTCAGAGCAGGGGTAGATTGAAAGAGAGCGTAGCAATGGATCTTCATATCCGACAGTCGGCAGACACCTCCGCATTCATCCACGCCATGCACACCAGGGATGAAGCATTGCTGAAGAGATGTATGCGGGATCACATCATCGGTCCGCAACGGAGGGTGGATATTCCGCTGTTCGATGAGGTGGAGGAGATACTGAAAGCTCAGGGCGCCATCAATTACAATATCAGCGGATCGGGACCGAGTAGTTTTGCCTTCTTCCCAGCGAGTGCCTACACCGAGTCGGTCGTCTCTGAGTTGAAAGAATTATTTGAAGACTATCGCATGGGCTGTGATATCGAATCGACCCGTGTGGATGACCAAGGAGCAAGGATCCTAGCATGAGATTTTATAGTACGAAGGACAGACAGAATGTAGTAGATCTGAGAGAGGCTGTCCTCCGCAGCCTGCCCCATGATCGAGGTCTGTACATGCCTGTGAGCATTCCAGAATTGGCACCGGACTTTTGGAAGAGTACGCCTGGAAAGAGCCTACAGGATATTGCATTGGAATTGGCCAGCCCCTATCTGGAAGAGGATTTCAGTTCAAGTGAGATAGGGGCTATCATCGAACAGGCTGTCAATTTTACCGCACCTGTCGTTGAGATTGAGCCGGGGATACACAGCTTGGAGTTGTGGCACGGCCCATCTCTGGCCTTCAAGGATTTCGGAGCACGATTCATGGCTGCGGTCATGTCGCGTTTGGTGAAGGATGAATCACGCAGGCTCACCATACTCGTGGCCACGAGTGGCGACACCGGGGGTGCCGTGGCCGCTGGATTCCTAGGTGTGGAAAATGTGGAAGTCATCATCCTCTATCCCAGCGGCAAGGTGAGCCCGCTTCAGGAAAAACAATTGACCACGCTCGGACAGAATATACAGGCCGTGGAGGTGGAAGGCACATTCGATGATTGCCAGGCCTTGGTAAAACGGGCCTTCCTGGATTCCGAACTCAATGAGAAGTACATGCTGAGTTCGGCCAATAGCATCAATATCGCTCGGCTCATCCCTCAGTCCTTTTACTATGCCGGTTCCTATGCGCAACTGGATGCTCCCGATGATCTGGTCTTCTGCGTGCCCTCCGGCAATTTCGGGAATCTCACAGCTGGACTTATCGCTCATCGCATGGGTCTACCCGTGCAGAAGTTCATCGCTGCGACCAATGTCAATGAC